>JAXDHK010000162.1:0-5086 GCA_034664545.1 Solirubrobacteraceae bacterium | reverse complement strand
GTGCGCTGGTCGAGCTCGAAGCGGATCGACATCTGCTGGGTCCCGGCCACCGCGCTCATCTGCGCCCCGAACGTCGCGTACCGGGACGCGAGGTCAGCCGCCGGATGGCAGACCTCGACCGTGGCCGAGACCCGCCCGGCCCCCGGCGCCGCCCCGAGCGCCTGGCCGGTGGCCGCGCCCCCGCACAGGACGCCGGCCGTCAGCGCCGAGATGGTCAATGTCCGAACCCGCATCGCAAAATCGGAACACCGTAAGCCGGCCGAGGTTGCGGGCCGAGGCTCGGTGGTCAGGCGAACTGGTTGGGGGTGACCGGGGCTCGGCCCTCGAGCCATGGGTCGGTGTGGGCCGACAGTGAGCGCTCGAGCCCGGCATCCGCCTTTTCCGGGGTGTCCACCGTCGACGGGAGGCCCCCCGGCGCCGACGCCGGCCCCGACGGCGCCGCCGGGCGTTCAGGTGATCTGGTAGAGCGGCCCGTCGCCGCCCTCGGGCGTCGTCAGCCGCCCGCCCTTGGCCGTGATCGCCCCGCACTGGACGCAGTTGGTGTAGTTGACGATCACGTTGACCTTCCCGGTCGCCGGCACCTCGTCGGGCAGCTCGTAGACCCCGGCCGGGCACATCCACCGCCAGGTCTCGGCGATCTCGACCGGGACGTTCCGGCGGATCCGGATGTGGTTGGGGGCGTCGTCCCGGGTCGCGTTCCCGGTGATGAACACGCTCGAGAGCTTGTCGAAGATGTACTTGTTGTCGGGCTTCGGATACCGCCGCTGACGGTGGCCGACGAACATCGGCTGCTCGGCGTCGGGGTGATTCGACCACCGCCCGCCCGGGAAGCGCCCCCCGGTGGCCAGCATGGCGTTGACCGCCACCGCCCCCTTGACGAACCCCCGGTAGAACGGCTGCTTCATGTTCCGCGTCCGGTAGAGGTCCTCGCCGATGATCGATTCCTCGACCGCCGCCTCGTAGGCCGACAGGTCGCGGGACCCGACCTTCAGGGCCCCGACGATCGCCTCGGCCGCGAGCATGCCCGACTTGATCGCGTAGTGGACGCCCTTCAGCTCCGGGACGTTGACCATGCCCCCGCCGTCACCGGTGATGGCCAGGCCCGGGGCGGTCAGCTTCGGCATCGCCCACCATCCCCCCTCGGGGATCGCCTTGGCCCCCCAGGCCACCCGGGTCCCCCCGTCGAGGATCTCCCGGACCAGGGGGTGGAGCTTGAACTCCTGGAGGACGTCGTGGACCGAGAACGTCGCGTCGGCGTAGTCCAGACCGGCCACGAAGCCGATCGAGACCTTGTCCTCGCCCATCGGGTAGATCCACGACCCCCCGAACTCGTGGTACCTGGTCCGCAGGCGCAGCGGCCACCCGAGCGTGTGGATCACCCGGGTCAGGGGCTTGGGCACCTCCCAGACCTCCTTGACCCCGAGCGACCAGACCTGGGGCTCCGAGTACTCGGCCAGGCCGAAGCGCTTGAGCGCCGCCCCGGTCAGGTGGCCCCAGACCCCCTCGGCCAGGACGGTCGCCTCGGCAGTCACGTCGGACCCGGGCTCGAAGTTCCGCAGCGGCTCCCCGTCCCGGCCCCGGCCCTTGTCCCCCGAGCGCACCCCGACCACCACCCCGTCCCGGACGAGGAGCCGGCTCGCCGAGGTCTCGGTCAGCACGTAGGCCCCGGCCTCCTCGGCCCGGTCGGCCATCCAGCGGCAGAGCGCCGCGACCGACACGACATGGCTCCCGTGGTTTCGGAAGTTCGGCGGGACCGGGCGCAGCCGGATCGCCCGCTTGGCGCCGGTCATCAGGTAGACGGCTTCCCCCGGGACCTCCCCGTAGGTCGGCCAGTCGGTGGGGTCGACGTCCGGGAAGAGCTCTTGCAGGGGCCCGGGCCGCATCACCGCTCCCGAGAGGTTGTGCGCCCCGCAGGCCTTGGCCTTCTCGATCACCGCCACCGGAACCTCGCCGAGGCGCTCCCGGAGCTCGGGCTCGGCTTCGAGCAGCTGCAGCAGGCGGTTCGCGCAGGCCAGGCCGGCCGGGCCGCCCCCGACGATCACCACCCCGACCTCGATCCGGTCGTCCGGCGGGTCGAGCGACGCCTTGATGAACTCCCGCCCCGGAGCCACCGGCGGCGGATAATCGGCCGGCGCGACCCCGCCCATCGCTAGCCCGCCCGCCTGGCCTTCACGGCCTCGGTGAGCTTCGGGAGGATCTTGTTCAGATCCCCGACCACCCCGAGGTCGGAGAACTCGAAGATCGGGGCGTTCGCGTCCTTGTTGATCGCGACGATGTTCTCCGCCGACTGCATCCCCACCTTGTGCTGGATCGCCCCCGAGATCCCGGCGGCCAGGTAGAGCTTCGGCGCCACCGTCTTCCCGGTCTGGCCGATCTGCGCGGCGTAGGGGTACCACCCGGCGTCGACCACGGCCCGGGTCGCCGCCACCGCGCTGCTCGAACCGAGCGCCGAGGCCAGGGCCTCGCACAGGGCGAAGCCCTCGGCCTTGCCGAGCCCCCGGCCCCCGGCCACCAGGAGGTCGGCGCCCTCGATGTCGACATCGGCCCCCCGCTGCTCACCCCGGGCGATCATCGTCGCCCGGGTCGAGAACCCCGAGAACTCGACCGCCACGTCCTCGACCGGCGCCTCGGCCTCCCCCGGGCCGACGATCTCGAATGCGTTGAGCCGGCCGATGACGATGCCGACCTCGCTCCGGTAGGAGATCTCGGAAATCGCCGAGTCGCCGAGGATCGGCCGCTCGGCCACGAGCTTCCCGCCTTCGACCCGCACCGCCGTGACCTCCATCGCCACACCCGCTCCCAGGCGCGCCGCGAGCCCGGCCCCGATCTCGAACCCGAGCAGGCCGCCCCCGAAGAGGGCGTAGCCGATCCCGTGCTCCCGGATGACGTGGGCCATCGCGTCGACCACCGGCTGGGCAAGGCCCTCCGGCCCGTCGACCCGGTAGACCCTGCTCGCCCCGTAGGCCCCGAGCGTCGCGCAGAGCTCCGGGGTCGCCGAGGCGCCGACCACGATCGCGTGGGCCTCGCCCCCGAGCTCCCGGGCCAGCCGGGCGCCCTCGCTGACCGCGCCGAGCGAGTTCTTGTTGAAGGCGCCCTCGTAGTGGAGGGCGTAGACCAGGATGTCGGCCACCTAGATCAGCTTCCTTTCCGCCAGCCAGTCGACGATCTTCTCGACCGTCTCGTCGGTGTTCTCATCCTCGATGATCATCCCCGGGGCCTTGGTCGGCGGGGCCTTGGCCCCGGTCCAGTGCGCCGCCGAGTGCTCGCCGCCCACCCTGGCCTCGTCGATCTCGACGTCCCCGGCCGAGAGCCGGTCGAGCTGCTTCTTCTTGGCGCCCATGATCGCCTTGAGGGACGGGTACCGGGGCTCGTTGATGGCGTCGCCGACGGCGATCACCGCCGGGAGCTCGACGGCCACCGTGTCGTACCCGTACTCGGCCTGGCGCTCGCAGAGCAGCCGCGGTCCGTGACCGTCCCCGGCCTCCTCGACGTCGAGCTTGATGACCTGGGTCAGCGACGGCATCTCAAGATGGTCGGCCACGACCGCCCCGATCGTGTAGCACTCCCCGTCGTCGGACTGCTGGCCCAGGAGCACGATGTCGGGGGCCTCGCGCCGGAGCGCCTGGCCCAGGGCGTAGCCGGTCGCCGCCACGTCGGATCCGGCCAGCGCCGGGTCCGACAGGTGAACCGACCGGTCGGCGCCCAGTGAGACCGCCTTGTGGAGAGCGCGGACCGCCGTCTCCGGGCCCATCGTCACCGCGACGATCTCCTCGATCGGGAGGACCCCGCCCTCCTTGATCTGCATCGCCGCCTCGATCGCGTGGGTGTCATACGGGTTGAGGTTCCGCTCCCCGCTTCGGTCCATCCGCCCCGTCGCCGGGTCGATCCGCTTCTGGACGGCGGCGTCTGGCACCTCTTTGACCAGGACGCAGATTTTCATTCAGTGACGCTCCTCGCTGGCAAGGGTTCAGGCGTGGGCCCGTCGTTGGGCGAATCCTAGCGCGGTCGTTGACTGACCAGTCAGTCGGCAGGTCTCCGGCCCCGGTGGTCGCCAAGTGAAGCGTCTGCGGGGGGTCGGCGCCCGGCGGCTCCCAGTGATCCGGCGAACCCGGCCGTGGCCCGGCGGATCGGACCGCGGCGGCGATGTCCGGGGTCGGTCCACGCGGGGGCGCCTCCACGGATCAGGCGCCATGCGGGCTGCGGCTGCGCAGTCGGGCGACGCGGGCGGCGGCTTCCCGATCAGGCGACGGCGGCGACGGCGCCGCGAATGAAATCGATGATCGACTGGGTCGAGGCCCCCGGGGTGAACACCTCGGCCACCCCGAGGCGCTTGAGCTCGGGAATGTCGTCAGCCGGGATCGTCCCCCCCACCGTGATCACCACGTCGTCGATGCCCTGCCCCTTGAGGAGCTCGACGATCCGCGGGACCAGCGTCATGTGGGCTCCCGAGAGGATCGACAGGCCGACGGCGTCGGCGTCCTCCTGGATGACCGTCTCGACGATCTGCTCGGGCGTCTGGTGGAGGCCCGTGTAGATGACCTCCATCCCCGCGTCACGCAGGGCCCGGGCGATGATCTTCGCCCCCCGGTCGTGCCCGTCCAAGCCGGGCTTGGCGACCACGACGCGGATTTTCTTCTGGGTGGCGGGGGCGGGCATACACAGACGGCCGACCGAAGGGGTCCGGGCCGCGGCCGATTGTAGTCCAGGGGGTCATCGGACCTCGAACCGGACGCTGCCGAGGATGTCCCCCCGGCCCTCTTCGAAGACGTCGACCCGGTAGCTCCCCCGGCACCAGGCCGCGCTGGCGCCGGCCGCGGGCGGGACCAGGCGCTCGGACAGGACGCTTCCGGCCGTCGACCCCGGCACGGTCTGGCCGGGGAGCATCGGAAGGAGCGTCGCCCGGCACCCCGGCGGCTGGGGTCCGGTCACGGCCAAGCCGTAGAAGCCGTGGCCGACCGGTTGGCGCAGGCGGACGGTGAAGGTCGTCCCGGGGGCCCCGACCTTCGGGCTCACGCTCAACTCGACGCGTCCCAGCCCGGCCGGGCCGGGGAGCGGGGCCAGACCCCCGGGTCGCGCAAGGATCGAC
>JAXDHK010000161.1:0-9152 GCA_034664545.1 Solirubrobacteraceae bacterium | reverse complement strand
TGCTTCCGGCCGCCCTCCGGGCCGGGGGGCGCTTCACCTGGTGGCTGCCCAAGTGGCTCGACCGGACGCTCCCGAGCCTCGACATCGGCGTCGAGCGCCGCCGCCGGCGCCGTGACGCCGAGCCCTGGGACGAGTCCCGCCGGGCCGAGGCCCGGACCGGGCGAGCGGTCGCCTAGGCCGGGCCGCCGCCCCCGAGCGGGCCGGGGGAGGAGTCCCGGGGGACCGAGTCGGGCGCAGGCGGCGTCACCCGAGCGAGGCGCCGCCCCCGAGCGGGCCGGGGGAGGTGTCCCGGGGGACCGAGTCGGGCCGTCGCCTACAGCGCGGCGCTGCGCCAGAGCCCGCCGAGGAAGCCGGTCGAGCCGCCGAGGAGGCCGGCCAGGGGCGCCGGGGCGGCCACGGCGACCGGGGTCTGCCCGGAGACGAGGCCCGGGAGGAGCCCTCCGATGATTCCGTCGATCAGCTGGGTCATGCCGCCGAGGAGCACCGGTGCCTGGAGCGCGGTCACCGGCGAGGACTTGCTCGGGCCGGCCGGCTGGGTCGAGCTCGAGCAGGGGATGACCCCGGCCAGCTGCTCCTCGATGTGGCCGAGCAGCGACGGGATCCCGTCGATCTCGCTCTGCACCTGGGCGTGGACCGACGCCGTGACGAGCATCAGGGCCGGACCGAGGTTCGAGAGGCCGAGTTGGAAGGCTTGGGTCGCCACGACAAGCGCCTGCTGGACGGCCCCGGTCGCCGCGCAGGCCAGCGAGTTGGCGCCGAGCACTCCGGCCAGGGCGACCGGAACCTGGGCCCCCTGGCTCGACTCCATCGCGACGATCTCGGCCACGACCGGACGGCTCCCGGTCGACACGTCGGGTAGGAGGCCGCTCAGCCTGGCCAGTACGACCCGGCGCTGGCCGGTCGCGCTCGAGATCCCCTGGGCGACCGCGGCCTGGAGCTCGGGCCGAGCCTCTCCGACGAGGCTGGTCAGCGACTGGGCCACCCCGGTCTGGTGGTCGGCGAGCAGGCCGAGGGCGGTGGCCGCCCGCTCGGCGCTCGGCCCGGCCTGGGACGTCGCGGCCATCGACCGGGCGATCTTCCCGGCCAGCGCCGCCTGGTCCTCGGCCCGGCGCAGGTACATCCCGGCCAGCGGGCCCGACGGGTCGGCGACGAGTCGGGTCAGGGCGCGATCGGCGCTGCGCAGGTGGACGACGACGCCGTGCACCGAATGCGGCTTGCTCGCCTGCGCCCCGGGGGTCGCGGCGGCCAGCGATACGAGGGCGGTCCCGACCATGATCGCCCGGCCTCGCCAGGTCCGACGCCTGGTCGTCTGGGCTCTCCCGCTATGGCGCTTCATCTCGTGCCGTCCGCTCCGCGCCGTTCCGTCTCCTGACCGATCGGGCGCCTCGTCTCCTGGTGGCTTCGTCCCCGCCGTCTCGACGGGAGCCCCCGACCACCTTCCGTGGCGGCTCCAGGGTCTGGGTAGAGCATCGGCCGGGGTGGCCCCGGCCTTGAGTCCTAGGGGCTCAGACGTTCGAGGATCCAGCCCCCGCCGGGTGCGCCCCGGTAGCGCAGGCGGTCGTGGAGGCGGTCGGGCTGGCCCTGCCAGAACTCGACCTCCTCGGGCTCGAGGAGGTACCCGCCCCAGTCCGGCGGGCGCTCGACCTCCCGACCGGCGAACCGGCGCTCGGCCTCGGCCACCCCCGCGAGCAGGACCTCCCGGCTCTCGATCACCTCGCTCTGCGCCGAGGCCCACGTCCCGATCTGGGTCGCCCGGGGCCGGGAGGCGAAGTAGGCGTCGTTCTCGGCCTCCCCCAACCGCCGGACCCGGCCGGTGACCCGGACCTGCCGGTGGGCCGGGAGCCAGCCGAAGGTCAGCGCCGCGGCCGGGTTGGCGTCGAGCTGGCGGCCCTTGGCGCTCGAGTAGTTGGTGTAGAAGGAGAGGCCCCGAAGCTCGAGCCCTCGGAGCAGCACATACCGGGAGTGGGGCTGGCCGCCGGCGTCGACGCTCGCCAGGACCATGGCGTTCGGGCTGGGCAGCCCGGCGTCGACGGCCTCCTCGAGCCAGCGCCGCAGCTGGGCGACCGGTTCGTCCGCGAGTTCCCGAGGGTCGAGCGGGCCGGCTCCCTCGTACTGCGTGCGCATCCCGGCGAGGTCCATCGCCGGAATCTAGTGCCCCGGCGCCGATAAGCTTCGTAGGCGGACGGTGCCGACCCCGGGTTGGCGCGCCCGGATGACCGCCCCGCCGG
Organism: Solirubrobacteraceae bacterium; assembly: GCA_034664545.1. Classification (GTDB taxonomy): domain Bacteria; phylum Actinomycetota; class Thermoleophilia; order Solirubrobacterales; family Solirubrobacteraceae; genus Palsa-513. Next base: position 6,924 of record JAXDHK010000161.1, on the reverse strand, counting down.
GAACCCCGTCCACCGAGAGGACGGCGCGAGTAAAAGTTTCCGGGCGTCGTGTCGATGCTTAGAAGTCTTGAGAGGTATGACGACCAACCACCCGGACCCGACCCCCCGGCCCCCCCGGCGCGGGTCGATCCCCTGCGCCCGGTGGATCGGCGTGTTCCTCGGGGTCCTCCTCGCCTGCCTAGGCACGACCGCAGCCGCCGAGGCCAGCTCCGGAGCCCGGGTTCACCTCGGGGGCCGGACGCTCAACGTGTCGGGCGCCCAGATCAGCCAGCAGGGCGACGGAGGGACCTACACCGTCGACGGCCTCGCCCCGCTCACCGTCCACGGGATGTCGATCGGCACCCTCCTCAGCCTCGCGGGCGTCGCCGACCCGAGCACCCTCACCGGGGTCGTCGTCGGGAGCGTCACGCTCCTCCCGGCGGACATCACCAGCCCCGACCCGTCCGGGCCGCCCCTGATCACGGTCAGGCCCGACGGGTCCACCCGCTTCATCCGAAACGCCGGACCCGGGGGTCCGGCTCTCTACATCGCCACCCCGGCGGGTGAGCCGATCGACGTCTTCATCCAGGGCGCCCCTCAGTCCACCGTGACCGCCCAGCTCCAGGTGACGATCTCGGCCGCCCCGACCGAGGTCTCGGCCGGCCAGTCGGTCTCCTTCGTCGCCCAGGTCGACAACGCTCCGGCGACCCCGCTGAGCTACTCGTGGAGCTTCGGCGACGGAGCCACGGCCTCGGGACCGGCGCCGAATCACGCCTTCCCGACCGACGGGGACTACCCGGTCGCGGTCACGATCTCGGCCGGGGAGGGCGCGAGCGCGATCGGCCACCTCACCGTCCACGTCGGCAACCCCCACCGCCGGACCACGGGGACCGGCCTCGGGAGCTCGAACGCCACCGGGTCCGGAGCCGGGGGCGTCGGGTCGGGGAAGGGCGGGACCGGCGGGGGAACGGGCACCGGCGGCCAGGGGGCGACCCAACCGAAGCCGCAGACCAAGCCCGCCGTCAAGCAGCCCGCCCAGCCCGCCAAGCCGGTCGGGGCCGCGGTCAAGGCGGCGACGGCTCCGCCCAGCGCCAACGCGATCCAGGCCGTTCGGGGCGTCCTCCTCGCCGACGCCGGGTCCCCGCTCGACCTGCGCCCGTCGCCGCCCCCGCCGTCGGGCAGCCCCGGGGCCGCCCACAAGAGCCAGGGTGGGTCGAATGGCCTGGCGGCCGTCGCCGGAGGCATCGCCCTCGCCCTCGTGATCGCTAGTCTGGGCGGCCTCGCCGAGCGCCGACGCCTGACTCTCCGCCCCGCATGATCGCCGTAGCCAGCATCGAGGACCTCCTCTTCCAGATCGCCAACGCCCTTCGGGTGCCGGTGTTCGTCGCCGCCCTGGCCGCGCTGATCTTCGTGCTCTTCGATCTCGGCACCTTCTCCGTCGAGCTCTCCCGCCGGCGTCGACGCCCCGGCTTCCGCTCGCTCGAGCAGGGGGCGAGGACGGCGAGGACGGCGCTCGAGGAGGACGATCGCCCGACCGCCGTCCGGGCTCTCCTCAGCCTGGCTTCGAGTGGAGCGATGGCCGAGGCCCTCTCCCAGCTGGCCGGCCTCTGGGGCCGGCCCAACGCCGACGACCGGATGGCCAAGACCCTGGCCGACTTCGACCTCGGCTCCCTGCGTCGCCTCGAGCGCAGCCGGATGCTCGTCCGTTTCGGCCCGGCCCTCGGCCTCATGGGCACCCTCATTCCCCTGTCCCCGGCCCTGGCCGGACTGGCCAAGGGCAACGTCAAGCAGCTCTCGGACAACCTCCGGGTCGCCTTCAGCGTCACGGTCCTCGGACTCCTGATCGGGGCCGTGGCGTTCACCATCTCGCTCGTCCGGGACCGCCTCTACGCCCAGGACCTCTCGGACCTCGAGTTCGTCGCCACCGAGCTCGGTCAGGGGGATCCCGGGTTCGTCACGACCGAGCTCGCCCAGGAGGACATCCGGTGAAGCCGAAGGTGACTCCCCGGGCCCGGCCCCGGATCGACCGGGGCGGAGACCCGCTCGACGGCCTGGTCAACCTCTTCGACCTCGGGATCGTCCTCGCCGTGGCCTTCCTCCTCGCCGCCCTCCAGTCGGTCAACCTGACCGAGCTCCTCACCCGGTCGAACGTGACCGTCCTGCGGACGACCCCCAGCGGCCAGACGATCATCACCAAGACCGGCGACCAGATCAAGACCGTCCAGCTCAGCGGGAAGACGGTCGCCGGGTCGGGCCAGCGCGTCGGGGCCGTCTACCGCCTGGCCGACGGGCGCCTGGTCTACGTCCAGTCGCCCTGAGCCGATCGCTCCGACTCGGGCTCAGGCTCCGGCCCCCCGCCCCCGAGCCGTTGCTCCGACTCGGGCTCAGGCTCAAGCCCCCGCCCCTGAGCCGTCGCTCTGCCTCCGACTCGGGCTCAGGCTCCCGGCCCCCGTACCGATCGCTCCGGCTCCGACTCGGGCTCAGGCACCGGCCCCTGAGCCGATCGCTCCGGCTCCGACTCGGGCTCAGGCCCCCGCCCCTGAGCCCATCGCCGCGACTCCTACTCGGGCTGAGGCCCGGGTCAGCGGCAGAGGGAGCTCCAGGTCCGGGTGTCCTCGATCGAGATCGCCAGCTCTCCCGGGGTGACGCTCCCGATGATCTCGTGACCGTCGATCACCGCCAGGTGATCCGTTCCGGCCTCGATCATCGTGCACAGCGCCTCGTCGACCGTGGCCTCGGCCCGGACCGGGACACCCCCGATCAGCTCGGCCTCGTCCGGGCGGCCCGGCCTCATCACGTCACGCGTCCGCTTGCTCATCTGAGCCTCCTTGATATTGAGAAGTTCCCGGGGGCACCCGTGCCTTCCCGTCCCCCGTGCTGCCGCGTCCGATTGGGGCGGCCGGCGTTCCCCGATTTCCAGGGCTTGTTCGCCGCCCACGAGCCTCCATGGCCGGGGTTCCCGCGCCGACTGGACGCTTCTCCAAGTTAGGTTCGTCGCCTAAGCGGCCGGTCAAGCGCCGATTGCGTGGGCGTTAAGCCCCCGACCCGCCGGTGTTGCGCTGCCGCCGGGCCGCCCGGGAGCCGGTGCCCGTGTCCGCCCGTCATGGGCGGCCGGCGAACAGCCGATGCAACGAGGATGACCCCGCCGGCTCTCCCGCGGGCGGTCCGATGCTCATCGTGATCGCCATCGCCGCCACCCTCGGCTACGTCGGGTGGCGCGGTGGCGTCGGTGAGCCGCCGGCCCGCGGTTGGGTGCGGGCGGCGAGCGCGACCGTACCGGGGCTGACCGTCGCGGCCGGCGCCGCTCTCTTCGTCGTCGTCGCGATCTGCAACGTCGGCGACGTGTTCTCCGTCGATACGCGCCGAGAATGCGACGATCTGACCACCGCGGCCACCCTGATCTTCTACGGCTATCTGGCCCTCGTCGGCTTCGCCTGGCTCGCCTCGGTGCGCGCCGGCTTCCGCGCCGGTCGAGGGGTTCAGGAACGCTGGCTCAGGCTGGCGGTCGCGCTGATGGTCGGACTGCCCGTGGTCGCGCTCGCCGGAGTCCGCATCGCGGTCGCCTGACACGCTCCGCCGTCCCGCGGGCCCCTCCCAGTCGGCGGCTCGGGTTGCCGTCCGATCGACGTCGCCCGAGGCGCTCCGCCGTCCCCCGGGCGTTGCCGGCGGACCGGAGAGGGGTTTCAGACGGCGATCAGGGGGCGGGCCGGCTGTCCGACGTACTTGGCGGTCGGGCGGATCAGGCGCCCCTCGCGCTTCTGCTCGAGGATGTGGGCCGACCACCCGGCGACCCGGGCGCAGGTGAACATCGAGGTGAACATGTCGGCCGGCACCTCGGCCAGATCGAGGACCACGGCCGACCAGAACTCGACGTTCGTGGCCAGTACCCGGTCGGGCTTGCGGGCGTGGAGCTCGGCCAGCGCCGCCCGCTCGAGCCCCGCGGCCACCTCGAAGCGGGTCGACCCGAGCTCGCTCGCCGTCCGGCGCAGGACCCGCGCCCGCGGATCCTCGGCCCGGTAGATCCGGTGGCCGAAGCCCATCAGCCGCTCCCCCCGGTCGAGGGCCTCCCGGACCCACCGCTCGGCGTCCCCGGTCCGCTCGACCTCGTCGAGCATCTTCAGCACCCGCGACGGCGCCCCCCCGTGCAGCGGCCCCGACAGGGCTCCGACCGCCCCCGACAGGGCGGCCGCCACGTCGGCCCCGGTCGAGGCGATGACCCGGGCCGTGAACGTCGACGCGTTCATCCCGTGCTCGGCCGCCGCGATCCAGTACGCGTCGATCGCCTTCACGTGCCTCGGGTCCGCCTCCCCGTGCCAGCGGATCAGGAACCGCTCGGGGATCGACCGGCCCTCGTCGATCGTCGCCTGGGGCACCGGTGGATGCCCGGCCCCCCGGGCCGACTGGGCGACGAAGGACAGCGCCATGACCGACGCCCGGGCCAGCTCCTCCCGGGCCTGCTCGTCGGAGATGTCGATCAGCTGACCGAAGCCCCACTCCGGGGCGAGCATCGCCAGGGCGGCCTGCACGTCGACCCGCGGGTCCCCCGACCGGACCTGGAGGGGGTGGGGCGCCGCGGGCATCAGCCCCGGCTCGAAGGTCCCGTCGACCAGGAGCCCCCACACCTGCTCGAACGGGACGGCCCCGACCAGATCCTCGATGTCGATCCCCCGGTAGCGGAGCGCCCCGCCCGCCCGGTCGGGCTCGGCGATCTCCGTGGCGAAGGCGACGACGCCTTCGAGGCCCGACTGGACTTCGCTCATCTCGCTCGCTCGCTCTCGGCCGGTGGTCACCAACCCCCTGAGGATAGGCTCCGCCCCTCTGCTCACCCGACCGGAGGCCCCGTGTCCGCAGACCTGATGTTCCGCCCGGTCGCCGAGCTCGCCGGCCTCGTCCATGCCGGGGAGATCTCGGCCGTCGAGCTCGTCCGGGCCTCGCTCGACCGGATCGAAGCCCTCGACCCCGCCCTCAACGCCTTCGTCCAGGTCGACGCCGACCCGGCCCTCGCGGCCGCCGAGACGATCGGGCCCGGGGATCCCCGGCCCTTCGCCGGGGTCCCGATCGCGGTCAAGAACAACCGCGCCGTCGCCGGTCTGCGCCTGACCCAGGGCTGCCGGCTGATGGAGGACTTCGTCGCCCCCTACGACCACAACGTCGTCCGCCGCCTCCGGGCCGCCGGCTTCGTCGTCGTCGGCGCCACCACCCTCCCCGAGTACGGAATCCTCCCGGTCACCGAGGCCGCCATCTTCGGCCCGACCCGCAATCCCTGGGATCCCTCCCGCACTCCCGGCGGGTCCTCCGGCGGCTCGGCCGCCGCCCTGGCCGCCGGGATGGTCCCGATCGCCCACGGCAACGACGGGGGCGGATCGATCCGGATCCCCGCCGCCTGCTGCGGCCTCGTCGGGCTCAAGCCCTCGCGCAACCGCGTCTCGAGCGCCCCCGAGCTCGGCGAGTCGGCCCTCGTCAGCGACGGCGTCCTCACCCGGACCGTCGCCGAGACCGCCGCCCTCCTCGACCTCCTGGCCGGCTACGAGACGGGCGACTGGTCGTGGGCCCCGCCCCCGGCCGAGCCCTTCGCCGCCGCCGCCGCCCGGCCGCCCGGCCCCCTCCGGATCGCCATGACCACGGCTCCGCCCATCGCCGACGCCCCCGTCGACCCCGCCGCCGCCCGGGCCGCCCACCGGGCCGCCCGGCTGCTCGAGGACCTCGGCCACACCGTCTCCGAGGTGACCCCGCCCTGGCAGCTCGAGGGCATCGACGACCTGTTCGGCGCCTACTTCGCCGCCCACGTCTCCCTCGGCATCCACTTCTCCGCCCTGGTCAGCGGCCGGGGAGCCCCCTCCGCCGAGGACATGGAGCCGATGAGCTGGGCCCTCTGGACTATGTCCCAGGGCCTGAGCGCCGTCCAGTTCCGCGCCCTGGAGACCCAGCTCCAGCAGATCTCACGCGCCGTCGTCGCCTTCCTCCACCCCTACGACGCCCTCCTCACCCCAGCCCTCGCCCAGCGCCCCCTCCCGATCGGGGCGCTCGACACCGCCGCCCCCGACCCCCTCGACACCTTCCGCCGCTCCGGCTACTTCACCCCGTTCACCCCGATCTTCAACGCGACCGGCCAGCCCGCCGTGTCGCTCCCGCTGTTCGCCGGCGACGACGGCCTCCCCCTCGCCGTCCAGCTCGTCGGGCGCCCGGCCGGCGAGGGCCCGCTGCTCGCGCTCGCCGCCCAGCTCGAGGCCGCCCACCCCTGGGCCGAACGCCGGCCCCCCGACGCCTGAGGCGGGACCCCCGCGCCGGGGCGACCCTGCTCCAAGGCATCCCCCCCCGCGTGCGCCCCGCTCGGCTACCCCGCGCCCACGCCCAGCACCGCGGCCATCGACCGGGGGAAGACGCCCAGACGCTCGGCGTCGGCGGTCCCGTTGGCGCTCGTCATCGACACCTCGAGCAGCTCGGCCTCGTCCCACGTCGCGAACGCCCGGCTCTTGGCCAGGACCTCGAGCACGCGCAGCGCGCGCGACACGATCGGGGTCGGGACCCCCACCACCAGGCGGCGCTTGCCCAGCGACCGCAGCGTGATCCGGACGATCTCGGCCTGGGTCAGGCGCTCGGGCCCCGCCAGCTCGACGCGCCGCGCCCCGGCGGCCGGGCCCTCGAGGATCCGCACCACGCACTCGGCCACGTCCTCGGCCCAGATCGGCTCGAACACCGCCCGCCCCCGCCCCGAGATCGGCATCACCGGGAGCAGCGAGAGCCGGCTCACCAGCCGTAGCCACGGGTCCCCCGGGGCGTAGATCAGCGACGGGGCGACGACCACCGACCCGACCGGGCCGCTCCGCACCGCCTCCTCGGCCACCGCCTTCGCCCGCAGGACCCGCGTCCGGTCGTGGGTGCTCGCCCCGAGCGCGCTGAAGAAGACGAAGCGCTCGACCCCCGCCCGCCCGGCCGCCTCGACCA
>JAXDHK010000160.1:0-8298 GCA_034664545.1 Solirubrobacteraceae bacterium | reverse complement strand
GCGACCGGCCCCGAGCGATTCTCCGAGACCTTCTACGCCTACCTCTCGCAGGCCGACAACAACGGGTCGGCGCTCGCCGGCTACACGGGCTACGTCCAGCCGTCGCCCGGGACCCTCGGGGCGCACGGCGTGCGCTTCGCCGACCTCCTGGGCGGGTTCGCGATGCTCTTCGCGCGCTACGTCCCGATCTTCTTCGCCCTCGCCGTCGCGGGTGCCCTGGTGGGCAAGCGCGTCAGCCCGACCGGCCTCGGGACGATGCGCACCGACAACCCGACGTTCGTCGTGCTCCTGCTCGGCGTCGTGATCCTCGTAGGCGCCCTGACCTTCTTCCCGGCGCTCCTGCTCGGCCCGATCGTCTCGGCCCTGACCGGGGGTCTCTACTGATGCGCCGGGACGTCGTCAGCTCCGCGCTGGGCGCCGTGGTCCTCACGCTGCTGCTCGGCCTCGCCTATCCGCTGGTGGTCACCGGCGTCGCCCAGGTCGTGTTCCCCGGCCGGGCCAACGGCGAGCAGGTCAGGGTGGCCGGCACGGTCGTCGGCTCCCGGCGGATCGGCCAGAGCTTCGCCGACCCGGTCCTCGGCCCGGACGGGAAGCCCCGGCTCGACGCCCACGGCAATGTGCTGACCACACCGGACGCGCGCTACTTCCAGTCGCGGCCGTCGGCGACCGTTCCATCCGAGAACGCGGCGGCCACGGCGTTCTCGAACCTCGGCCCCAACAACACCGCGACCGAGCAGGCCATCGCCGCGAACATCGAGGGCTATCTCGCGCTCGAGCGACCCTACGTCGCCGGACTGACCGCCGGGACGATCCCCGTCGACGCCGTCGACAGCTCGGCCTCGGGGATCGATCCGGACATCTCGGTGGCCAACGCGCGCATCCAGGCGCACCGGATCGCCGCCGTCCGCCACCTCCCGGCGGACGTGGTGGCGGGGATGATCGCCGCGAACACCGACGGGCGGACGCTCGGGATCTTCGGCGAGCCCGGGGTCAACGTGCTCGAGCTCAACCTCGCACTCGACCGGCGGGCCGGCCGATGACCTCCGAGCGCGCGGCCGTCTCGCTCCTCCAGCGCGACATCGTCACCCGGGCGGTGATCGCCAGCCTGGTCAAGCTCGACCCCCGGGTCCAGGTTCGCAATCCGGTGATGTTCGTCGTCGAGGCCGGCTCCGTCGTCACCACCGTGGCCTGGCTGATTCAGGCGTTCGGGGGCAGGCCGCTCGGGGGCGGGAGCGAGCCCGCCTGGTTCACCTTCGCCATCGCCGCCTGGCTCTGGCTGACCGTGATCTTCGCCAACCTCGCCGAGGCCTTCGCCGAGGGTCGCGGACGCGCGCAGGCCGACGCCCTGCGGGCGATGCGCGAGGAGACGGTGGCGACGATGGCCGACGGGACCACCCGGCCGGCGTCGGAGCTCGGCCGGGGCGACGTGGTGGTGGTCGGCGCCGGTGAGGTGATCCCGGGTGACGGAACGGTCATCGAGGGGATCGCCACGGTCGACGAGTCGGCGATCACCGGGGAGTCGGCGCCCGTCATCCGCGAGTCCGGGGGCGACCGGAGCGCGGTGACCGGGGGGACCCGGGTCACCTCGGACCGGATCGTCGTCGAGATCACCCAGGAGCCCGGCCGGTCGTTCCTCGACCGGATGATCCGCCTCGTCGAGGGGGCCGCGCGGCGAAAGACCCCGAACGAGGTCGCCCTGAACATCCTCCTCGCCGGGTTGACGCTGATCTTCCTCATCGTCGTCGCCACGCTGCGGCCCTTCGGGCTGTTCGCCGACACGCGCATCTCCGAGACCACGCTGATCGCGCTCCTGGTCGCCCTGATTCCGACGACGATCGGGGCGCTCGTCTCGGCGATCGGGATCGCCGGAATCGACCGCCTCGTGCGCCGTAACGTGCTCGCCCTGTCGGGCCGTGCGGTCGAGGCGTCGGGCGACGTCGACGTTCTGCTCCTCGACAAGACCGGGACGATCACCCTCGGCAACCGCCGGGCGGCGGAGTTCATCCCGATGCCGGGGGTCGAGGAGGCCGAACTGGCCGAGGTCGCCCAGCTCGCCTCGCTGGCCGACGAGACGCCGGAGGGCCGCTCGATCGTCGTCCTGGCCAAGACGTACGGGATCCGGGAGCACGCGATGGCCGGCGGCCAGGCCGAGTTCGTCGCCTTCACGGCCCAGACCCGGATGAGCGGCGTCGACCTCGACGGCCACCAGCTGCGCAAGGGCGCGGGCGACGCCGTGATCGCCTTCGCCCGCCGGGAGGGCGGCCAGGCCCCGCCCGAGCTCCAGGCCACCCTCGACCGCATCGGCCGGGAGGGCGGGACCCCCCTCGGCGTCTGCCGCGACAGCCAGATCCTCGGGGTGGTTCACCTCAAGGACACGATCAAGGCGGGGATGCGCGAGCGCTTCGACCACCTCCGGGCCATGGGCATTCGGACGGTGATGGTCACCGGGGACAACCGGCTGACCGCCGCGACGATCGCCGAGGAGTCGGGGGTCGACGACTTCCTCGCCGAGGCGACCCCCGAGGCCAAGCTGGCGCTGATCAAGGACGAGCAGGCCGCGGGCCGGCTCGTGGCGATGACCGGCGACGGGACCAACGACGCCCCGGCCCTGGCCCAGGCCGATGTCGGCGTCGCCATGAACACCGGAACCCAGGCCGCCCGGGAGGCCGGAAACATGGTCGACCTCGACTCCAACCCGACCAAGCTGATCGAGATCGTCGAGGTGGGCAAGCAGCTCCTGATCACCCGCGGGGCGCTGACCACGTTCTCGATCGCCAACGACGTCGCCAAGTACTTCGCGATCCTCCCGGCCATCTTCGCCGCGACCTATGCCGTCGCCGGCCACGCCCGGGGCCCGCTCGACGTCCTCAACGTGATGCGGCTCGGCGATCCGCGCTCGGCGATCCTCTCGGCGGTGATCTTCAATGCCCTGGTGATACCGGCCCTGATCCCGCTCGCCCTGCGCGGGGTGCGCTACCGGCCGATCGGGGCAAGCGCCCTGCTGCGCCGGAACCTCTTGATCTACGGGCTCGGGGGGATCGTCACGCCATTCGTCGCGATCAAGCTGATCGACCTGGTCGTCCACGACGTCCTCGGGGGATAGGCGCGCGATCGCACTCCGGGCGAGCGCGGCCACGGCATCTCGATGAACCGGCACGGCCAGCACAAGGTCTTCCTCGGCATGGCCGCCGGCGTCGGCAAGACCTACCGGATGCTCGAGGAGGCGCACGAGGATCTGGCCGCGGGCCGGGACGTCTGCATCGGCGTGCTCGAGGCGCACGGCCGGGCGGACACGGCTCGCCTGGCCGAGGGCATCGAGGTCGTGCCGCGCCGGTCGGTCCGCTACCGCGACCGCACCCTCTGGGAGATGGACCTGCCCGGGATCCTCGTCCGCGGCCCTGAGCGCGTCCTGATCGACGAGCTCGCCCACACGAACGTGCCCGGCCTCGAGCATCGCAAGCGCTACGAGGACGTCGTAGCCGTGCTCGCGGCCGGGATCGACGTCCGCTCGACGGTGAACGTCCAGCACCTCGAGTCGCTCAATGACCAGGTCGCCGAGCTGACGGGGGTCCGCGTCCACGAGACGGTGCCCGACGGGGTCATCGCCGCCGCCGACGAGGTCGTGATCGTCGACGTCACCCCCGAGGCGCTCCTCCACCGGCTCCGGGCCGGCAAGATCTACCCGGAGGTCCGGATCGAGGCGGCGCTCAACGGGTTCTTCAAGATCGAGAACCTCACCAACCTGCGCGAGGTGGCCCTCCGTCAGATCGCCGAGGACGTCGCCCCGAAGCGTGCCGCCGTCGACTCGCGCGGAGCCCGCGAGGATCGTCTGACCCGGGACGTCCCCCGGGCCGTCGGCGAGCGCCTGCTCGCGCTCGTGCGCCCCGAGCCGGCGGCCCAGCGCCTGATCCGCCGGTCCTGGCGCTCGGCCCAGCGCCTGGGTGCCGCCCTCGACCTGCTCTGGGTCCGCCGGCCCGGCTACACGCCCAGCGGCGACGAGGAGCGCCAGCTCGCCAGCATGCGCCGGCTGGCCTCGGTCCTCGGGGTGAACCTCGTGGTCGAGGAGGACGACGATGTCGCCGCCGGGGCCGCGCGCGTGGCCCGGGAGCTCGGGACGACCTACATCCTGATGGGCCGTCCGGCGGAGCTCCGGGGCCGCCACCGTCTGCGCGAGCCCCTTCCGCAGCAACTCATGCGCCTGCTCCCGGGAGTCGACCTGCGCATCGTCGCCGACCGTGCCCGCCGGAGCCCGGAGCCCGAGCCGTGAGGCTCGCCGCGGCGATCCTGCTCGGGCTCGGCGTCGGCGCCTTCGCTGGCTTTGCCGTCGCCCGGGTCCGTAGCCGGACGACCTCGGTCGGTGCCGGCCGGGTCCACCGGATCCTGCTGCCGTTCACGGGTACGACGATCTCCCGCCGGGCGCTCGACGCCGCCCTGCGCCTGGCCGGAGCCGAGGACGCGACGCTCGTCCCCGCCTACCTGGCCACCGTTCCCCTCAGCCTGGCGCTCGACGTCCCGATCCGGCGCGAGTGCGAGACGGCCCTCCCCCTGCTCGAGGCGATCGAGCACCGAGCCGCCCGGGCCCAGATCCGCGTCGACAGCCGGATCGAGCGCGGCCGCTCCTACCGCGACGCCCTCCGAAGAATCCTGGCCGAGGAGCGCTTCGACCGGGTGATCATCTCGGCGACCGCCAACGAGCACGAGAGCTTCAGCTCCGAGGACATCGACTGGCTGCTCAAGCGGGCTCCCGCCGAGGTGCTCATCCTCCGGCCGGACCCGGAGGACACGCGGACGGTCAGCCGCGCCTGAACGGGTGGGAGAGGGGCAGCCGCCTGGACCCGGAGCGACACGGCGGGCGCCGGGGCCTCCCTATCCGGGCGGGGGGATGGCGCCGAAGGTGTTGCGCCCGGTCGGGTCGGTGGCGAAGAACGCCTTCGCGGCGGCGTAGCCGAAGTCGTAGAGCTCCCGCTTCTGGGCGCTCGTCAGCGAGAAGTCGAGCGTCGCGATGCTCCCGGTGGGGATCGCGATCGTGCGCGGGCCGAACGCCTTGAGCGCGAGGTGGTCGAGGGCGCCGATCGCGGTGTCGACGATCGCCTGGAGCATCTCGACCGGCCAGGTCAGCAGGTTGTCGATCGGGGCGTGGGGCGGCTTCTCGGGGGGGTTCCCGGTGTAGAGGCGAAAGCCCCACGTCGGGTGGCGGGGCTCGGGCTGGTCGAAGATGAACACCGGGAAGGCGCTCACCACGCCGCCGTCGACCAGCACGCCGGACTTCCCGGTCTGGGCGTCGGTCAGGCTCAACGGAGGAAAGAAGTACGGATACCCGGCGCTGATCCGCACGGCGTCGGCGATCGGGAAATCGCCGGGCACGAGCGGCTTCCCCTCCTTGTCGACGTAGAGGCCGACGTCGTCGGGGAACACGACCATCCGTGAGTGGGCGATGTCCGCTCCGACCACGCGAAGCTTGCCGGGGGGCAGGTCGCCGAAGGTCGTGGCCTTCGTCGGGGCGCCGGCGAGCACGGACTCGATGTAGGCGTGGAGCGCCTTGCCACGCGTCACGCCGTGATGAAGCTCCAGGTTCACCGGGATCTCGATCTCGCCCAGCGGTCCGTAGTCGGCGATCTTGGCGAAGTCGAAGCCTTCGAGCTGGGCGCGGAGCTCGGGCGCCGTGTAGCCGACGGCCAGGGCCATCGCCGTGATGGCGCCGGCCGAGGTCCCCGCGAGCTGGTGCCACTCGTCGTAGCCGGCCTCGGCCGCGGCCTCGAGGGCGCCGGCGAACGCGAGGCCCTTGATCCCGCCACCGGAGAACACCCCGTCCGCGAGCATGGCGCGACCCTACCACCGGCTCGCCGGGTCCCGCGGCGAACGGACGGCGACCCCGAGCGCCTACTGGACGAAGCGGTAGCCGATGCCCGGGTCGGTGACCACGTAGCGCGACCCGTTGTCGGGGTCGAGCTTGCGCCGGAGGTTGGCGATGTGGGTTCGGAGCGTCTGGATGTCGTCGACGTAGGCGGTCCCCCAGACCGCGGTCAGCAGCGTCCGGTGGGTGAGGAGCCGACCCCGGTTGCCGATCAGCGCCCGGAGGAGGTCGTACTCGATCGGAGTGAGGTGGAGCGGCTCCCCGCCGCGCCGGACGGCGTGGGCGGCCAGGTCGACCTCGATCGCGTCGACGGCGATCACCGGCTCGCCCCGACCGGCGTCCGCCCGGCGGAGGACGGCGTTCAGGCGGGCGACGAGCTCCCGGGATCCGAAGGGCTTGACCAGGTAGTCGTCGGCCCCGGCCTCGAGCGCCGTGACCTTCTGCTCCTCGTGGCCGACCGCCGAGAGCATGAGGATCGGCATCGCCGTCCACCCCCGGAGCGACCGGCACACCTCGATCCCGTCGCCGTCGGGCAGGAGCAGGTCGAGGATCGCGGCGTCGGGCGGGCGGACCGCGGCCGTGTCGAGCGCCTCCCGGGCGCTGGCGGTCAGGATCGGCTCGAACCCGGCCTCGCGCAGGACGACCCGGACGGCCCGGAGGATCTGCGGCTCGTCGTCGCAGACGAGGATTCGCCGCCTGGAGCCGGTCATCCCGCGTGGAGCTCCCGGTCGCCGGCCGGCGCCTCGCCGGGCGGGTCGCCCTCGAGCGGGAGCTCGACCACGAACGTCGTCCCCTGCCCGGGGAGCGACTCCGCCCAGACCCGACCGCCGTTGGCCTCGACGAACCCCCGGACGATGGCCAGGCCGAGGCCCGACCCGGTATGGCCGGCGCGGTTCTCGCGGGTCCGGTAGAAGGCTTCGAACACGTGCTCGAGCTCGGTGGCGGCCAATCCCGGCCCCCGGTCGACGATCCGGATGACCAGGCGCCGCCCGACCGCCCGGGCGCGCACGGAGACCGGGTGGCCCCCGCGGTGGCGCGCCGCGTTCTCCAGGAGGTTGGCCAGCGCCCGCTCGAGCTGCACGGCGTCGGCCCGCACGAGCGGAAGCCCCCGGTCCACCGAGAGGACGAAGCCCTCCCGGCCCCCCCGGAGGTGGTCGAGGGCCACGTCGAGCAGCTCGTCGATCGCGCACCAGTCCCGCCGGGGTACCGCGGCCCCGGCGTGCAGGCGCGAGAGGTCGAGGAGCTTGTCGACGAGGTCGGTCAGCCGGGCGGCCTCGGCCGTGACCGCCCCGGCCAACTCCGCCCGGTCCTCGTCGGTGATCCCGGCCGAGGACAGCATCTCCCCGGCGGTGAGGATCGCGGTCAGCGGGGTGCGCAGGTCGTGGGAGACCGAGCGCAGGAGGGCAGTCTTGATCTCGTCGCTCCGCCGGAGGGCCTCGGTCTCGACCACCTCGGCCTGGAGGGCCTCCCGCTCGAGCGCCGCCGCGAGGAGCGCCTCGAGCGCCGGGACCACGCGTTCGCCCAGGCGGGTGGTAGCCGGGGCGGCGTCGGCCGGGACGAGCAGCGTCCCGAGGCGCCGGTCGCCGTCGCGCAGGGCCAGGGCGGCGCGGCGGTCCTCGCCGGCCACCTCCCGCAGCTCGATGCTCGCCGACTTCAGATCGAGCGTCTCGGCCAGCCGCCGGGCGACCACCCCGAGCGCCGCCTCGACCGTCGCCCCGCCGAGCAGGAGCCGCGCCATTTCGGCGGCGAGGTCGGCCTCCCGGCGGCGGAGCACCGCCTCCCGGGTCCGGGTCCGGGCGAGATCGGCGAGGGAGCTGGCGACGGCGGCGGCGATCAGGAGCACGACGAGCGCCACCAGGTTGCGGTCGTCGAGCACCGTGAAGCGCCCGAGCGGGGGAATGTGGAAGAAGTTGAGCGCCGCGACGCTGACCACGCCGGTCAGCAGGCCGAGCCAGAGCCCCCAGATCGTGGCGACGAGCAGCACGGCGAGCAGGTAGAGCACACCGCTCGAGGCCGGGGCCGTCACCTCGCCGAGGGGGTAGATCACCGCGGTGATGAGGGCGACCGCGACCGCCGACACCCCGAGACCGATCCACCCGGGCGGGGGGTCGGGGTCGAGCAGGTCCGACAGACGCCAACGCACCGACTCAGGGTAATCCTCGACCCCCCGCCCCGATCTAACGGAGTTCCACGACTTGGTAACAAGCCGGCGCCGACCCCGGGCTAGCTTGCCGTCCATGTCAATCTCTCCCTCCCGCCGCGGGTCGGGGCTGCTCGGCGCCGTCGCCGCCGCCGGTCTTCTCGCCGCCGGCTTTGAGGCCCTGCCCGCGGGCGCCGCCCCGGCCGCCCCGGCCCAGCACGTCCTGCTCCTCTCGATCGACGGGATGCATCAGTTCGACCTCGACTACTACGTCGCCCACCACCCCGGCTCGGCGCTCGCCGCG
>JAXDHK010000159.1:0-4069 GCA_034664545.1 Solirubrobacteraceae bacterium | reverse complement strand
CGGTCGGACTGGCGCCGCGCCCGGGCCCACCCGCCGTCGACTACCGGGCCCCGGGCCATCGGTCCCGCCGCCGCCCGCGCGCGAGTCACCCGGCGTCGACTACCGGATGCCCGGGGTCGTCGGTGTGCGACCTGTGCCGAGGCGGGCGCCCGCTGCCGGCTGTCTGGATGCCCGGGGTTGTCGGTGCTACCGGCTGAGCCTGAGGCCGGGTCAGCGGCGTCGACTGCCGGGATGCCCCGGGCCATGGGTGCGACCTGCGCCGAGGCGGGTCACCCGGCGTCGTGAACCCGGATGCCAGGGCGCTCGGTCCCGGCCGGGGCGCGGCGCCGTCAGTCGGAGTCGAGTACCCGGATGCCCAGGGCGGCGGCCCAGACCCCGGCCAGCCCGACGACGGTCGGCCAGTCGATGGCGGCGCCCCGGAGGTGGACGACGCCCTCGAGGTCGGTGAGGTCGGTCCGGCGGAACTCGCATCGTCGGAGTCGGGCCTGGCGGAAGTCGGCCCGGGTGAGGTCGCAGTCGTGGAAGCGGACGGCGTCGAGCTGAGCCCCGTGGAAGCTCGCCTCGGTCATGAGGCAATCCTCGAAGGTGACCCGGGCGAGGACGGAGAACCCGAATGAGGCGAGGTCGACCCGACAGCCGCTGATCGTGACGTCGTGGAGCGAGCCCTCGTGCAGTCCGATTCCGGTCAGCCGGCTCCGGGCGATGGCCAGGCGGGCGGCTTCGAGCCGGCGGCTCTGGAGGTTGGCGAGGTTGCAGTCGGTGAGGGCGGCGTCGATCAGGCGGAGCGCGTCCAGGCGCGAGCCCGAGAGATCGACCCGGGTGAGCCGGACCCCGTCGAAGCCCACCCCGGCGGCGCACTGGTCGGTCAGCTCGAGGTCGTCGAGGGCGACCTCGTCCCAGCGGTCGTCGTCGGTGAGGGTCTCGATCCCCGCCCGGTCGAGCTCCGGGGCCAATCGGGGCGGGGCGGGCGACGGAGTCGGGGCCGGCATCCTCGGAGCCAACCAGATCCCTGCGGTAGCGGGCCCCCCGCCGCCCCTCAGGCGGTCAGGGGCTGCAGACGATGGCCGCGTCGAGCGTCTGGGTGTGGTCGGCGTAGCGGACCCGGAGCTGGGCCGGCCACGAGCCGGCGCACGTCGTCGGGTTGGTGATCAGGTTGTGGGTCACCGTCGCCGCCGCCGAGGCGCTCACCAGGCTGGCCGCCTTCTTCTTGACCGGCTTCTTCTTCTTCTTATTCTTGACGCACTTGTGCTTGGAGTTGTGGTGGTAGCCCTTCTTGCACTTCTTCAGCTTCGGGACGGGCTTCGGCGCCGGTGCCGGGCCGGTCGCGCTGGCGCCGACGTCGAGCTTGAACTCCCCGAGGGTCACCGCCAGGCCGGCCGGGACCGCCACGGCGGGGAGCGGGTCGAAGCGGAACTCGTAGCCGAACGTCGGGTCGCTCACGGCGACCAGCTGGCCCCGGGCCGTCTCGGTCGTGCCCTGGACGACGACCTCCACGACCACGTCGGCGAGGTCGCCGTTGCTCGGGTTGGCCAGGAAGACTCCGACCGGAGCGCTCACGGCCTGGCTGAACAGGCCGGCCAGGCTGGCGGTCCCGGTGGCGAGGCCGGTGGCGATCTGGCTGCTCGCCGGGCACGCCCCGGCGCTGGCCGCCGCGTCGCTGCAGCGTCCGGCCGCGGCCAGGTCGAGCGAGTAGCCCTTGTACAGGGCGAGGGTGACCCCGAGGGGGAAGGCCCCGCCGAACCCGGCGCCGGTCCCCTTGGCGTCGACCACGAGGTGGGTGCCGGCCCCGGCGCCGCCCGGCTGCGCGGTCAGGGTCCCGGCCGGAGCCGTGTCGGCCGATGCTGGAAGCGCCGCCCAGAGACCGACGCCGACGGTCACGATCGAGGCCACAACTCGCTTCACAGGGTGCTCATTTCGCTCGACAGGTCGGGCCGTGGCCCAGGACGCACGAGTATCGCAGGGCCGTCCGGCCGCGGCGCCGGTCCCGTCCCCGGGGGCGGGTCGGCCGGGCCGCCGGGCGGCCGGGTGAGAGTACCCTGGCGGCTGTGCCCCGGCCGGCCCGCCCCACCCGCCTGATTCCGCCCGTCCGGGCGCCCTAGCTTGCGACGCCTGCTGACTTTCGGCGTCCGGCGTCCCCGGGCGGCGCTGATCGGCTGGTTGGTCGCGACGGTCGGGCTCGCGGTCGTCGGGCTGGGGGTCCAGAGCCACCTCTCGGCCAGCACCCTCGGGGTCGCCGGCTCCGAGTCCGCCCGCGAGTTCCAGCTCTTCGACCAGCGCTTCGGCCCGAGCGTGACCGTCCCCATCCTGCTCGAGGGCCCGGCCGCCTCGCTCGATCGCCAGGGTCCGGTGCTCAGCCGCGCCCTGGCCGGCCTCAAGAACGCCCGGGTGATCTCGCCGTGGGACAGCCAGCCGGGGTCCCGCCAGCTGCGCCCGATCCCGACCGCCGGGCTGATCATCGTCTCGGTCGACTCGCCCCCGGCGAGCTCGCTGACCTCGATCGAGCCGAGCATCCGCCAGACGATCGACCGGCTGACCCGCCGGCCGGTCACCGCCCACGTCAGCGGTCTGGCGGCGATCGGCGACCAGCTCGAGAAGTCGTCGCTGGACGCCGTCCACCGGGCCGAGCTGATCGCCATCCCGATCGTCGGCCTCGTCCTGCTCCTCGTCTTCGGGTCGTTGGCCGCGGCCGCCATCCCGGCCGTCCTCGGCGCGGGCACGGTGCTCGCCGGCTTCGGGATGATCGCCCTCCTCGGCCGCCTGTTTCCGATCACCGAGGCGGCGATCAGCTTCGCCTCGATGATGGGGCTCGCCCTCGGGGTCGACTACTCGCTCCTCGTCGTCTCCCGCTTCCGGGATGAGCTCGGCGAGGCCCGCGACCCCGAAGCCGTCCGGCGAGCGGCCACGGCGGCCGCCGTCCGGGCCGGACGGACGGTCGGCTTCGCCGGGGCGGCGGTCGGCCTGGCCATGCTCTGCGCCCTGGTCGTCTCGGCCGGGACCCTCCTCCTCTCGGCGGTGCTCGGTGTCATTGTCGTCGTCGTCCTCGGCGTTTTGAGCACGGTGATCGCCGCCCCGGCCGCCCTGATCCTGATGGGCCCGCGTGTCCGCCGCCACCGCCTGGTCACCCGCCGGGGGACGGGCCCGGGCTTCTGGGGGCGCTTCGCCGAGCGCAGCCTCAGCCGCCCGATGGTGCTCGAGGCGATCGTCGCCGGTGGGCTCCTCGCCCTCGCCCTGCCCGCCCTCTCGCTCGCCACCGGCCCTCCCGACGCCCGCCAGCTACCGCCGGGCAGCGCCGCCCGGGACGACTTCAACGAGCTGACCCGGGTCGTCGGCTCGGGTTGGGCGTCCCCGTTCGAGATGATCGGGGTGGTCACCAACGGGACGATCACGACCCAGCCCCGGCTCGACGCCCTCGCCCGGGCCCAGCGGGCGGTCCGCCGGGATCCGGCCGTCGCCGGGGTGCTCGGTCCGGGGGCGCTCGCCGCCCAGGCCCGCCCGCTATTGACCGCCCGCCGGGACGTCCGCCGGGCCGACCTCAACCTCAAGCGCACCGCCAAGCAGGTGAAGGGGCTCGCCGCCAGCCTCGGACAGGCCTCGGCCGGGGCCCAGCGGGTCGAGGCCGGGTTCGGCATGGCCTCCCAGGCGATCACGTCGCTGCTCAACAAGAGCGGGGGCGGAACCGGGGCGGTGGCCCAGCTCCATGCCGGCCTGGGCACGGCGACGGCCGGGGCCGGCCAGCTCGACCACGGGCTGGCCCAGGCCCAGACGGCGGCCGACGGGATCGCCAAGGGGTGCGGACAGGCGGCGACCGGGGCGGGCCAGCTGGCCTCGAGCATCGACACCGGCCTGTCGATCGCCGGCCAGCTCTCGACCCGCCTGAGCGCTACCGCCGCCCAGCTGAGGAGCGGGTCGACCGCGGCCACCGACCTCGCCGCTCCGATCGATTCCGCCCGCCGGCAGCTGACCAGCGCGGCCAACGCCCTCGGGGCGATGCAGGTCGGCCGGATCGACCCCGGGTACTCGGCGGCCGCCGCCGCGGTGAGCGCGGCCGCCGCCAGCCTCGACGGGGGTG
>JAXDHK010000158.1:0-7211 GCA_034664545.1 Solirubrobacteraceae bacterium | reverse complement strand
TCCCGGCGAGCTGGGGGCTGACCGGGGCGACGGTGGTGGCCAGTCCGTTGGTCACGCCGTTGACCACCCCGCCGACGGTGTCCGTCGTGCTGTGGGTCGTGTTGGCGAGGACCCCGGGGAGGGGGTTGGTGGCGGCGGGGGTGTCGGCCGGCTGCCGGGCCACCGGCGTCTGGGCCGGGGCCGTCGGTTGGACCGCGGGCCGGAGGGCCGGGGCGCTCCGCGGCCGGGAGGCTTCGACCACCTGGGCGGTGAGCGGGGCCTGGGTCGGGACGACACGGGGAGCGGAGGCGACTGCGCGCCGGGGGACGAGGCGGGGCGGGCGGACGTGGGGGGAGACGACGATCGCGCGGGCGCGCCGGCTGTCGCTGGCGACGATCAGGGCGCGCGAGTTGCTCGTGCTGGCGATCTGGGGCCAGCTGTGGAAGGCGACGAGGGCGGCGGTCACGAAGAACGCGCAGGCGACGGCGGCGACGAGGGAGGCGGCGGCGCCGAGGCCGGGGATCAGCGAGCGGTCGGCGCGCATCTCGCGGGGGTGGGTGTCCTCGATGAGAGCATCGGCAGGTCTCTCTTCGGCAGCCGGGCGCCGAACCTTTAGCCCCGATTCGTCGAAGATTGACGCGGACCGGTTCGCGGGTGGGTGGGCTTTGGGAGCGGTTTCGGGTCTGCGATGATGGCTCGATGACCAGTAAGCGCAGCACGTTCGGCCGGGACACCGGACTTCAGGCCCGGATGCTGCTGACGATGTTCCTCCTCGGGCTGGTCTACGCGGTCCTGATCGGGGTCCTGTTCGCGTCGGGGGCGCGGGGGATCACCTTGGCGGTGGTCGCGGGCGGGCTCTTCCTCTTCCAGTTCTTCGCGGCCGACAAGCTCGGGCTGCGGGCGATGGGGGCTCGGGAGGTGAGCGCCAAGGAGGAGCCGGTGCTCCACGCGACGATCGAGCGGCTGTGCGTGCAGGCCGACCTGCCGAAGCCGCGGATCGCGGTGGTCGACACGTCGATGCCGAACGCCTTCGCGATGGGCCGGTCCCAGAAGACGGCGACGGTGTGCGCGACCACCGGCATCCTCGCCCTGCTGACCCCGGCCGAGCTCGAGGGGGTGATGGCCCACGAGCTGACCCACGTGATCAACCGGGACGTGGTGATCATGACCATCGCGGCCTTCTTCGCGTCGATCGCCTCGATGATCGTCCAGTTCGGGTTCTTCTTCGGGGGCGGGGGTGAGGACGACGACGACAGCTCGTTCTTCGTGGTGATCCTGGTCTCGGTCGCCGTCTACGCGGTGTCGTTCGTCCTGATGCAGGCACTGTCGCGCTACCGGGAGTTCGCGGCCGACCGGGGGGCGGCGGTGATCACCGGACGTCCGAGCGCGCTGGCCTCGGCGCTCCTGAAGATCAGCGGGACGATGAAGCGCGTGCCCCAGCAGGATCTCCGGGCGGCCCCCCGGGAGATGGCCGCCTTCTACATCTTCCCCCCGGGGGTGAAGTCGACGATCAGCAACATCTTCGCCACCCACCCGCCGCTCGAGCAGCGCCTGGCCGCACTCTCGCGCCTCGAGGCCCAGCTCCAGAGCGGCCGATGAGCCTTCGGGACGCACTGACCGGGAGGCGGAAGCTGAAGGCCCCGGCCCGGGACCGGCTGTTCGCGCTCTCGACGGCCTACGTCACGCTCGAGGGCGAGCACGGGATCGCCGGGCTCGGGGTGGCCGGGATCGTCTTCCAGCCGCTGGCCACGAGCGACTTCGAGTCGATCGTCCGGGACATGGAGGAGGTGGTCCAGGCGACGGGCGGGGAGCTCGGGGCGACGGTCGAGAGCTTCGACGACGCGTTCGGGTACCGGTGGATGATCATCAAGGATCCGGGCCTCGAGGATCTGGTCGTCGCGGTCAACGCGGTCTCGAGCGCGCTGGAGACCGGCGGGTACGGGGACCGGGTGCTGTGTGCGGTCTTCGCCTTCGAGGGGCCGAGCGTCGGGAAGCTCTACTTCATCTACAACTACAAGCGGGGGACGTGGTACCCGTTCGTCCCGGCCGGGGAGGGCGAGCGGGCGACCGAGCGGGAGCTCCAGGTCAAGGCCCGGATCGAGCGGGAGCTGCCGATCGAGCCCGAGCTCGAGCGCTGGTTCCCGCTCTGGGGCATCCCCTTCTGATCCGAGCGCCGGGTCGGGACCCCGAGGGCTCGGTCGACGCCCCCGGGACGAGGGACGGGCGCCCGGGTCGTGATGACCGGGGCGCCCGTGGATGGAGGCGGGGCGGCGGGGTCGGCCGCCGCTCGAGCTGCGCTGGCGACTAGCCGCCGAGGCCGCCGAGGCCGCCGAGGAGGCCGCCGAGGAACCCGGTGCCCGAGCTGCCGCCGAAGAGGCTGCCGAGGCCGGGGATGAGGTTCGTGACCGAGCCCAGGATCCCGGAGACCGGGCCGGGGAGCGACACGGGCGCGGGGGTCTGGCCGGAGCCGATGCCGGGCAGGAAGCTGCCGACCAGCGACTGGACCAGCTGGGTGACGGACCCGATCAGCGAGGTGACGATGCTGACGGGACCGGTGGCGATGCCGGTGACGTCGGTCGCCGGGGTCGTGCCCGTGCAGTTGAATCCCTGCTTGAGGCTGGCGATCAGCGCGTTCAGCTGGGCGGGCAGGCCGCCCAACACCCCGGTGAGCTGGGTCTGGCCGGCGGCCGGGAGGAACGAGAGGACCGACTGGACCCGGGCGAGATCGGCCTGGACCGAGGTGAGGACGGTGGCCACGACCTGGCTGACCGCGTCGAGCGCCGTGCAGGCGATCGAGCCGGGGGTGATGGCGCCGGCGAGGGCGCCGATCTGGCCGGTGCCGGCGTTCGAGAGCTGGGCGACGATGCCGGCGACCTGGCCCTGGACGGGGTCGGGGAGCGTGCCGACGAGCTGGGTGACGAGGTTGAGGACCTGCTCGCGGCCCTGGGTGACCGCGGCGAGGAAGCCGGCGATGTCGGTCTGGTTGGCGCCGGACAGCGAGCCGACGAGGGGGGTGAGGACCGCGGTGTCGCGGGCCTCCTGGGAGCCGAGCTTGGTCAGGGCCGTCGCCGCCTTGACGTGGGCGGCCGAGGAGTGGGCGTGGCGGTAGAGCCGGGCCGAGTCGTGGCCGGCGGCCTTGAGCTGCGCCTCGAGGGCGGCCAGCGGGGCGCTGATCGACCCGCCGGGGGCGGCGGCGACGAGCTGGTGGAGGGCGGCATCGGCCGACCGGACGTGGCTGCGGACGGTCCTGAGGGTGTCGGCCTGGGCGGCCGGGGCGACGGCCGTCGCTCCGACGGTCATCAGGGCGCCGGCGAGGGCGAGCCGGGCGAACCGGCCGCGCCGCCGGGGGACTTGAGCGGACTGAGACATCAATTGCCTCCTATGGCAACAGGCACCGCGCGACCGCGGCTCGGATGGATGCGCCGGGGGCGCGACACGGGGTCGGTGACCGGGGCGTGGGGAGCCGGGGGAGCGGCCGAGCAACTCCTGATCGCACCCGTGCCGGGAGGATCGGCGGAGCGGGCCGGGCGGTTGCTTGGCCGTGCACCTGGCATACACCCCCATCGGCAGGGGGCGCCAGGGCTTTAGCCGGGGGTTCAGGGCCGCCCGGACTCGAGCGGCACGGCACATCGTGGAGGCAGGTGGCGGCCGGGCGCCCCTGACCCGGTGCCGGGCGCGAGAGCGTCAGTCGGGAATCAGACCGTCGCCGGTGAACTCCTCGCGGGCCTCGTCCATCGAGATGTCGGCCGGCGGGAGCATCAGGTCCGATCCGGTCAGGGCGTCGTCGGGCAGGGCCTCGCCCTCTTCGCGGACGAGCGCGAGCAGCTGGTCGTAGCAGGACCGGAAGCGGGGCTCGTCGCCGGCCTCGACCGCCGCGACGCACTCGTTGTCGAGCTCGTTCATCCGGGTCAGCGCGTCCTCGGGTACGCGGTATTGATCCTCGCTGAAGATGCGGACGATCATGGCTGGGTCGGACGCTCGGCCGAGTGCGACTCGATCTGGGGGGCGCCGGCGGCCGGCCCGCCTCCGAGCTCGGCCTTGAGCTTGGCCAGCTCGTCGTCGACGGCGGTCGAGCTGGTCAGCTGCTCGAGCTGGCGGTCGATGTCGTCCTTGCCGCCGCCGGAGCCGAGGGCCGTGAGGTCGTCGAACGTCCCGGCCGCCTCGAGCTCCTCTACGGCGCTCGCCCGGGCCCGCATGTTCTCGGTCTTGTCGACTGCCCTCTGCATGGCCAGCCCGACGTCGGCCATCTGCTCGCCGACCCCGGTCGCCGCCTCGGAGATCCGCACCTGGGCCTCGGCGGCCGAGTACTGGGCCTTGATGACCTCCTTCTTGGTCCGGAAGGCCTCGATCTTGGCCCGGAGCTTGCGCTCGGACTCGATCAGCTTCTCCTGCTGTCCCTCGAGCTCGGCGATCTGGGTGTCGAGGCCCTGGAGCTCGGTCTGGATCACCTGCTTGCGCTCGAGCGCGACCTTGGCCAGGTCGTCCCGGCCGGCCGCGAGCGCCTGGCGGGCCTGGGTGTCGAGCTTGACCACCTGCTGCTGCATCGTCTTCTCCTGCATCTGCAGGCGCTTCTTCGACGTGACGATGTCGGCGATGCCCTTCTTGACGTTCTGAAGCAGCTCGAGTTGCTTCTCGTAGCTGTAGTCAAGGGTCTCGCCCGGATCCTCAGCGCGGTCGAGCAGCTTCGAGACCTTGGCCTTGACGATGGTGGACATGCGTCCGGTCAAGCCGGGCATCGGATCCTCCTGGTCGAGTGGTGGGCCAAGCCTAGCCGACCGTCAGGCCCGGCACGCCGCGAGGCGCCGCGGCGCTAGAGGCCGAGGATGCTGCGCACCCGGAAGTGGGCGCTCGAGCGCAGCAGGGGCCGCCAGCGGGGGCCGGCCAGGCGCGAGGGGTCGCCGGCCGTGCTCGTGTCGAGCCGGATGCCGGCGATGTTCATGTAGACGTGGCCCGAGTTGCTGAAGATGGTGATCCACTGACCGGGTCCCTTGACGCCCCACCGCATGAAGTCGGTCGAGTCCATCGGCGTGGCCAGGAGGCTGCCGCCGTGGAGGGCGAAGGAGACGGTGCCCGAGCAGTCGTAGCCCGGGGCGGTGAACGACTGATGGCCGCCGCCGTAGATGTACGGGAGGCCGATGATCTGGTTGGCGGCGAAGATGGCCTGCTGGACGGACGCGGGGGCGGCGGCCGGGGCGGCGGCGTAGCCGGTGGGGAGGATCTTGGCGACCGCTCCGGGGACGATGACCTGGGGAATCGCCGGGGTGACGACGCCGAACGCCTGACCGCCGGTGAGCCCCGGGGGGACGGCACCGCCGGGCGGGACGGGGATGGCCGGGACGCTGGGGAGCGCGGGCGGGGCCGGGGGGGTCGGGAGCACGGGGGGCGCGAGCGCGGCCGGGGCGACGTAGGCGGCGCCGCCGGAGCTGACCGGGGTCTTGGCGAGAGCGGTGGATCCGCCGGCGAGGCCGAGGCCCGCCGCCGTGAGTACGACCATTACCGCTCGGAACGCCACCCAGCAACCTCTTTCCTCGGCCTGCGGGGTTAGCTGACGGGCTAGCGCGGAAAGAGCCGCGCTTCTCTCGGATGACCGAGAGATTCGCCCCAACAACTCGGGTCCCCCGTTCTTCAGTGTCTGCCTGAAGATTCGGCGTTCGGGCGCCAAACTACCAGAAACGCAACGACTCGTGCAGCCTATTTGCAACAAGGCTTGCACCCGCCGCCGGGGCCCTGAGCCCGGGGCGGGGAGGGCTACGGGTAGAGCTGGACCCCGAGCTCGTCGCAGATGATGATCGCGTCGACCGGGCAGTTCTGCGAGGCCTCGACGATCAGGTCGACGTCGGCCGCGTCCGGGTCGATCACGTAGGCGACGTCCTCGTCGTCGAGGGCGAACACCGCCGGGGCGGTGTCCACGCAGTCGCCGAAGCCGAAGCACAGGGTCCGGTCGACGTCGATGGCGATGCGGTTGCGGGCTGAGACCTCGGTCATCGGCTCCCAACCATAGCTGTCGGCGCCCGGGGAACCTCGACGCCGGCCTGGGGGCGGCCCGGGTGCGCGGGGCCGGGGCCGGGCCCGGCTGCCGGACGTCCGGGCGGCCGGGCCGCGTATTGTGCGCCCCCATGCGCCGCCCCAGACTCCCGCGGATCCGCCGCGCGGCGAAGGAGCCCAAGGCAACCGAGGCCGTGGAGCCCCAGGCAACCGAGACCAAGCGCCGCCGCCGGGTGCCCCGTCCGCGGCTGCCCAGGCGGCTCAAGCGGACCCCGCGAGAGGCCCGGGCCCCGCGCGAGCGGCGGCCGCTGCGCTCCCGGGCGCCCTTCGCCCAGCTGGCCGGCCTCCCGATTCCGGCCTCCCTGCGAACGAGGACCTCGCTCGCCCTGCTCGCGGTGATCGTCGTCCTCCTCGTCGTCGTCATCACCTCCTCGCTCGGATCGCCCGGAACCGTCTCGGTCAGCGCCGCCGGGGCCGGGGACGCCCCGCTCGTCGCCGGCCTCCCGCTCCTGGCGACCAAGAACACGACCCGGGTCGGCGGGTCGGACCCGGTGGCCGACTCGGCCGGGGTGGCGGTGACCGTCTACCCCGGCGGGGTCGAGCGCCCCCGATCGGTCGCGCTGGCCGACGCCGGGGACTGGCGGGCGGCGCTCGTGGCGAGCGTGCTGATGAGCCCGACCATCCGGGCGCCGCTGATCCTGACCAACGGCCAGGGGATGAGCGGGGCCGGGAGCGCCGCCCTCGACCGGCTCCACCCGCCCCAGGTGATCCGGGTCGGCGACACGGCCAGCCCGTCGGCCGCGAAGACGGTCCGGCTGGCCGGCGTCAACCCGGCCGCCCTGGCCGCCAACGTCGCCGCCTACGTGACCAGCATCCGGGGGACGGCCGACAACCGGGTGATGGTCGTCAACAGCGACGCCCCGGCCTTCGCCATGGCCGCGGCGGCCTGGGCGGCCAAGAGCGGGGACCCGATCCTCTTCGTCACCCGTGACGCCGTCCCCCCCGAGACGCGGGACGCGATCGGGCGCCTCCAGCAGCCGCGGATATACGTCGTCGGCCCCGGCACCGAGGTCGGCCGGCCGGCGATCCGGGCCCTGCGCAAGCTCGGCCGGGTCAAGCGCATCGCCGGGGCCGATCCGGTGTCGACGGCCGTGGCCTTCGCCCGCTACCAGGACGGCGACTTCGGCTGGGGGCCGATCCAGGCCGGTCGGGGGGTGGTGATCGCCAGCGCCCAGCAGCCGCTCGCC
>JAXDHK010000157.1:0-10569 GCA_034664545.1 Solirubrobacteraceae bacterium | reverse complement strand
GTGGTCGCGGTCGACACCGACTACCGCTTCGAGGAGATCGTCGTCTCCGAGGGTTGCGAGGGCGAGGCCCAGATGCTCGGCGACATCCGCGGTGGGTCGATCATCGTCGGCATCCGGCTGCGCGACGGGACCTTTCAGCCCCAGCCGCCGGCCGAGACCGTGCTCGCGGCCGGGGACGCCCTGATGGCGCTGGGGACCCCGCGGACGCTCGACCGGTTGGAGCGGTTGTTCCTCCCGGCGCAGGACAGTCGGTCCCGGGCCTCGTGACGCCCCTCGCCCAGCTCCACGACGCCGTGCGCGGGGCGGCGGCGGCGCTCGCCGGCGCCGATGCCGCCGTGGCCGGGGCGGCCCGCCTCGAGCGCCCGCCGCAGGCCCGGTTCGGCGACTACTCGACCAACGCGGCGCTGCTCCTCGCCCCGCGGCTCGGCCGCCCGCCCCGGGAGGTCGCCGCGGCGCTCGGGGAGGAGCTCAGCCGGTCCCTCGGCGACGGGCTCGAGCGCGTCGAGGTGGCCGGGCCGGGCTTCCTCAACCTGTTCCTGGCCGACACCTGGTTCTCCGGGGCACTCGCCGAGGCGCTCGCGGCGGGCGAGGATTTCGGCGGCGGGGGGGCCGAGCGCCCGGAGCGCATCAACGTCGAGTTCGTCTCGGCCAACCCGACCGGTCCGCTGACCGTCGCCCACGGGCGGCATGCCGCCTACGGAGACGCCCTGGCCCGGATCCTCGAGTTCCACGGCCACGAGGTGACCCGGGAGTTCTACATCAACGACTACGGGAGCCAGATCCGCCGGCTGGGCGAGTCGGTGCGGGCGCTGGCGCGGGGTGAGCCGGTCCCGGAAGACGGCTATCGAGGCGACTACGTGGCCGGACTCGTGCCGGCCGACCGGGCCGCCTCGCTCGATCTGGACGCGCTCTGCGCCGAGGCGGTCGCCGCCTGCCTGGCGATGATCAGGACCACCCTCGAGCGCCTTGGGGTCAGGTTCGACGTCTGGTCCTCGGAGCGGTCGCTCCACGAGGGGGGGCGGGTGGCCGAGGTGCTGGCGACGCTCGCCGGGCAGGGGGACACCTACACCCACGACGGCGCCCTTTGGCTGCGGACGACCGACCACGGGGACGACAAGGACCGGGTGGTCGTGCGGAGCGCCGGCGACCACACCTACCTGACCTCGGACATCGCCTACCACGAGGACAAGCTCTCCCGGGGGTACGAGAAGCTGATCGATGTCTGGGGCGCCGATCACCACGGCTACGTCCGGCGGATGCAGGCGGCGCTGGCCGCGCTCGGGGCCCCGGCCGGGGTGCTCGACGTGGTGATCCTCCAGTTCGTCCACCTGATCGAGGCGGGAGAGCGCTCGGCGATGTCCAAGCGGAGCGGGGACTTCGTCACGCTCGACGCGCTCGTCGATGAGATCGGATCGGATGCGGCGCGCTACTTCCTGGTCCAGCGCTCCCACGACACGACGGTCGACATCGACCTCGGCCTGGCGGTCCGGCGGACGAACGAGAACCCCGTCTACTACATCCAGTACGCCCACGCCCGGATCGCCGGTGTCCTGACTAGGGCCGGGGCGGACCGGGTCGCGGGGGCCCTGACCTTCAGCGGGCGGACCGAGGCCCTCCACGCGTCGGAGCGGGCGCTGCTCAAGCGACTGGTCTCCTTCGGGGCCGAGGTCGCCGAGGCGGACGAGCGGCGGGCGCCCCACCGGATTGCGACGTTCGCGCTCGAGCTGGCCCAGGAGTTCACCGCGTTCTACCGGGACTGCCGGGTGGTCGGTGCCGACGCGGCCGAGACCGAGTCGTTCCGGATCGCGCTGTCGGTCGCGACGCAGCGGGTGATCGCCCGGTCGCTGGATCTGCTCGGGGTCAGCGCTCCGCAGGAGATGTAGGCGCCGGTCGGACCCGCCGGGTGGGGCGGCCGGGCCCGGGTCACTCGATGTAGAGGACGTTCTCCGGGATCACGTAGACGACGACGGGATCGTCGTCGTCTTCCCCGCGGGCGTGCAGACGCGCCAGCGCCCCGACCCGGCGGGCCTCCTCGATGGCCGCCGCCGCATCCTCGCGGGAATCCTCGAGGGCGAGGCTGGTGCCGCCGGTGAAGTGCAGCCTGCTCGGACAGTCCATCGGGGAGATCTTCGCAGTCCGGGAGGCGGCTCACCGCAACGGGTGCGGCCGCGACGACGCCCGGCGATCAAGCCGTTCGCGCCGCGGCCGCAGGCCCGCCTGCGGTGGCTTCTTGCCGTTACGGGTGGCTCCCCTGCCAACAGAAGACATAGACGGGCCAACCGGGTCAAGGTTGCGGTCATTGCTCGCGGGAAAATCTGCTCGGCCGCTCGGGCGGGCGAGCTAGAGTCCATGTCAAGGTGGAGGCCTCCTCAGTTCCGGCGATCTTCTACCGGTCGCGTCCGTCCGTGCCGGCAGCGCGTCTGCGCCTGTGTTCGGACGATCAGCTGGTCGAGCGCTACCGGGCCGGGCGCGACGAGGCGTTCGGGGTGATCCACGACCGCTACCGGATCCGGCTCCTCGCCTACGTGCGCCAGATGCTGGCCGGCCGGTCGAGTGAGGACGTCGAGGATGCGCTGCAGGACGTCTTCGAGCGGGCGGCGAGGACGCTCCGGACCGAGACCGCTCCCACCGGCCTGCGGCCCTGGCTCTACGGCGTCGCCCACAACCGCTGCATCGACGAGCTCCGGCGCCGGCCGCCCGCTCCGGCCGACGTCCTCGCGAGCTCCCGGCCGCCGGCCGGGGACACGACCGCGGTGGCCGAGCGGCGAGCCGATGTGGACCGGCTGTTCCGGGACTTGCGCGCCCTGCCCGAGCTCCAGCGCTCGGCGCTCTTGATGCGGGAGCTCCAGGGCCTCTCGCATGCCGAGCTGGCGCTCGCTCTCGACGCGAGCGTCCCGGCGGTCAAGTCGCTGCTCGTCCGGGCCCGGGTCGGCCTGGTCGACGCCGAGGAGGCCCGGGAGACCCCGTGCTCCCGGATCCGCGCGGATCTCGCCGCGGCTCACGATCGTCGGATGAAGCCGAGCGCCCGGGCGTCCCGACATCTGCGGGAGTGCAGCGCCTGCCGGGGGTACCGGGCCGAGCTGCGCAAGACGAGCCGGCGGCTCGCGGCACTCATCCCCGGGCCGACCCTCGTTCCGCTCGGCCTGCTCGGGCGTCTGCTCGGCGGGTCGGGCCTCCACGCCGAGGGACCGGCCATCGCCACGGGCATGGCGGGATCCGGGGGGGCGGCGATCGCCGGGGCGGGCAAGATGGTTGCCATCCTCGGGGCGGGGGCCGTCCTGACCACCGGGGCCGTGCTCGAGCAGCGCGCCTTCCCCGACCGGCCGAGCGCCGGCCGTGGCCACCCGGCCGCCCGGGCCGGCACGCGTCCCGGTGTCCTCCGACCCGGGGCATCGACGCTGAGCGGCGGGCGGACCGGAGGATCGCCGACCGCCGGGCCCGGGGCGAGCCCGTCGCCGGGGGCCGGCGTCCCGGCCGCCCCGACCGCGCCGGCGAGTTCCCCCGCGGGGGCCGGGCCGGTCGCCGGCGCACCCCTCGCCGGCGCGCTCTCGCCTCCCGGGGCGCCGAGTACCCCGGGGGCGCTCGCCCCGGGCGCGACCGATGCTCCGGCCGACCTCGGGGGGGCGCCGGTGGGGAGCGGGGACGCGGCGGCTCCTACGCACGGGAGCCCCGGGGGCGAGGCCGCCGGGTCGTCCGCCGACGCCGCCAAGACGGTCGGAGCCTCGGCGGGCTCGAGTCCGGATGCGGAGACCGGAGGCCCGGCGGCGTCGACGTCGGCGACCGGCGGGGCGGCGGCCTCCGCGCCGAGCACTGCCGCCGATCCCGCGGTCTCCGGAGCGAAGGCGGGTGCGTCGGCGAGCGGGGGCGTCGAGCATCCGGAGGGCAGCCCACCGGCTTCGAGCCTGCCGGCATCTGGCCTTTCCGCCGCGGCGGCCGACGTGGCCGACCGTGCGGTGAGCGCACTGCCGCGCCACGAGGATCCACCGAGCGCGCTGCCGGCCGTGCCGGCGAAGAAGCTCCTCGGCCACCTCCTCTGAGCCACCGGCCCGGCGGGCAGCCGGGGGTCCCGCTACCGGTCGAAGCGGGCGAGCTCCGCGTCGAGGCGGGCGTCGTCGTCGGCGGTCAGGACGGGCCCGTCCGGCCCGTCGCCCGGCGACCCGCGGCGCCGCCACCGCGGAAGGGCGACGGCGAGCCCGGCGGCGAGGGCGAGGATCAGAACCACAGGGACGATGTACACGGCGAGGTTGAAGCCGCTCCGGGCCGGCAGCGCGAGGACCCCGGGTCCGAGCTGGGCCACGAGCGCCTGCTTGATCTGGGAGGCCGTCCGCCCCTGGGCGATCTCGGCGCGGATGAACGCGCGCTCGTGGTCGGCCTGCGGGGACTCGGCGATGTTCAGCGGAACGCCGCAGGTCACGCACATCACCTCGGACTCGATGCTGGTCAGGGATGCGCGCGGGGTGGGGGCGGCCGGGACGCTCGGGGCGGGAGCGCCGCCCGGGGCGGGCGGTCGAGCCGGCGCGGCGGCGGCGGCGGTCGGAGCCGGGGAGGCGGCGGTGGTCGGGGCCGGGGAGGCGGCGGCGGTGGTCGGAGCCGGGGAGGCAGCCCAGGCCGGGCCGGCGAGGCGGGCCGGGCCGGCGAGCAGGGCGACGAGGCAGAGCCCGAGCGCGGGGAGCCCGGCCGGCCTCGGGCTCACTGGGCCTGGGCCTTGGCGATGGCCTGGGTGAGGAACGTCGGCCGGGTGATCTGGCCGCGGCTGATGGCCACGACGCGGGACCGGCGGTCGAGGACGAACGTCTCGGGGAGGGCGTCGGTGCCATAGGCCCCGGCGAGCTTGCCGTCGCTGTCGCGGAGGCTCGGATAGGTGAGGCGCTGGGTGCGGACGAAGCCGAGCGAGTCGGGTATGAGGTCCTTGTAGGCCACGCCGAGGACGGTCCCGCCTCCGGTGGCCGCCAGCTGGCGCTGGGCCTGCTCGAGGAGGGGAGCTTCGGCGGCGCAGGGATCGCACCAGGACGCCCAGAAGTTGAGCACGACCACCCGGCCCCGGTAGCTTGCCAGCGAGCGGGTACCGGTTCCCCCGAGGACCGGGAGCACATGGTCGGGGGCGAGGGGGAGGCGACCCTGGTCGACCGCGTTGTCGAGGGCCCGGCTCTCGCCCTGGCTGCCCAGGCCGAACACGAGCAGGGCAAGCGCCGCGGCGGCGACGGCCGCCGCCAGGGCTGGGCCGAGGAAGCGCTTCACCGGCTGAAGGGTAGACGGAATAAGATTCCCCGAGACCACGCGGGATTAGTTCATTGGTAGAACGTGAGCTTCCCAAGCTCGAGAGACGGGTTCGATTCCCGTATCCCGCTTTCCGCCTGGCCGAGCCCCGCCGAGGCGCCACTTCGGCGCGGGGCGACCGGGCGGGCCAGGCCGCCCGGTCGCGACGGAGCGCCTTGGGCGGTCGGACGGCCCGAGGCCCGCCCGACCGCCGGTCGGTCTACGGGTTGACGGTGACGTCGGTGAAGCCGAAGCTCGCCTGGTGCGTCGGGTCGCCGCCGTAGTTGGCGTAGAACCGGGTGGCGCCGGGGGTGGAGCTCGGCGTGTAGGTGAACGAGCAGCGCGAGGTGCGGGAGTCGACGGGCGTGAGAACGCAGACCGCCGGGTTGCCCGTGCTGTTCGACGAGGTGAAACTCCCGGCGTTCGTCGCCTGGTTGGTCTGGAGCGTGACGGTCCCCGTCGGGGCTCCCTGGCTCGGGCTGCCGACGTCCGACACGGAGACTCCGCACGTGGCGGCGACTCCGATGTGCATGTTGGCCGGACACACCACCCGCGTGACGGTCGGGTTCGGCGCCGCCGCCATCGCCGGGGCGGCCCCGAGGGCTCCGGCCCCGGATGCGGCCGCCATGATTCCGAGACCGGTGATGAGCCGGTTCCGTGGAATGTTCAGATGCATTTTCTCTCTCCTGATGGATGTTTCGATCGTCCCGCCCTCCGGCGGTCCGCGCGTCGCCCAGCCGGGCGTAGATCTATACCCCGGCCGACGGACGTCAAACGGAACCCCGGTGCCCTCCGGGACGGCGGCGAGGCGCCCGTCCCGCGGCCGACGTGGTAACAATCTCGGTGCGAAATCCGACGAGACGGAGAGTGCCATGACCGAACAAGAGCAACGGGCGGCCGCGCTCGAGCGCGAGGCGGTCGAAGCCAGGATCGACACGCTCGAGGAGACCCTCGCCGCCAACTCCGAGGAGCTCGACGAGCTCCGCCGCCAGCTCAAGGCGGAGAAGCTCAAGCCGCTCGAGTACGGGGAGGACAAGGACCCCAAGCAGCACGCGCCGATCCTCGCCGGGCGCAAGCCCGAGGACTTCGTCGACTCGAATCCCCAGCCGAAGGACTTCGTCGAGCCGCCACCCGACCCGACCCCGGAGAAGCCGGCCACCTGAGCCCCGCGCCTCCGGCCCCGGGTCGGCGCCGTCGCCGGCCCGCCGGGGTCCCCTGCCCCGAGCCCGACGCGCGGGACCAGGGTGGCGCGGCGGCGGGTCGTCGCCCCCACCCGTCATCGGCGGGGTGCCCGGACGGTCTCTGAGATACTTGTGGCCACGCGATGACCCCGCCCCGCAAGCGCAAGATCCGGCTGATAGCCGCCCTGACGTCGGCCGTCGTCCTCGCCGGGGCGCTCGTCTACACGAGCTTCACGGCGGCCAGTCCGGCGGTGACCCCGACCCAGCTCCTGGCCCGGGCCCAGCCCGGTCAGACCTACCAGCTGACGGGTACGGTGGCCCCGGGTTCGATCCACCGGGCCGGGAACGCCCTTGACTTCAGCGTGGCCGATCGGGCGGGCGGGGGGCGGTCGGTCAGCGTCGCCTACACCGGCGCCGTCCCCGACGCCTTCCGGGAGGGACGCGAGGTGATCGTCTCGGTGCACCGTCAGGGGCCCGGGTTCGTCGGAGACAGCGGCTCCCTGATCACCAAATGCCCGTCGAAGTTCGCGGCGGCCAAGACCGGCAGCAAGCCTTACTAGTGCCCGTCCCGCCTTCTGACCGCTGATGGGCGCCTCGCTCGGACGGGCAGCGCTGATCCTGGCTCTCGGGGTCTGCGTCTACGGAATCGGCGCCGCCCTCTACGGAGCCCGGACCGGACGGCGGGAGTGGGTCGACTCGGGCCGGCGGTCGGTGTACGCGCTGGCCCTGGTCCTGACCGTCTGCTTCGCCATCATCGAGATCGCCTTCCTGCGCTCTGACTTCAGCTTCGACACGGTGGCCGGGCATTCGAGCACGACGACCCCGACCTTCTACAAGGCGGCGGCGGTCTGGTCATCGCAGGAGGGCTCGCTCCTGCTCTGGGTATGGCTGCTGTCGCTCTGGTCGAGCGCGGCGATCTTCATCACCCGGAACGCCCTGCGGGACGTGGTCCCGTACGCGACGGCCGTGCTCCTGGGCTTCGGCGCCTTCTTCACCGGCCTCCTGGCCTTCATGGCCACCCCGTTCGGGACGTCGAGCCCGGCGCCGGTCGAGGGCGTCGGCCTGAACCCGCTGCTGCGCCACCCGAGCATGATGATCCACCCCCCGATGCTCTACTCGGGCTACACGCTGTTCACCATCCCGTTCGCCTTCGCGGTCGGGGCGCTCGTGGTGCGCCGGGTGGACGCCGAGTGGATTCGCGCGATCCGGCGCTTCGCCCTGGCGGCGTGGCTCTTCCTCGGGATCGGCGTCCTCCTCGGCGCCCGGTGGTCCTACGCCGAGCTCGGGTGGGGCGGCTACTGGGCGTGGGACCCGGTGGAGAACGCCTCGTTGATGCCGTGGCTGATCGGGACGGCGTTCATCCACTCGATCATGATCCAGGAGAAGCGGGGGATGCTGAAGATCTGGAACGCGTCGCTCGTCCTGGCCACGGGGACGCTCGCGATCCTCGGGACCTTCCTCGTGCGGTCGGGCATCCTCCAGTCGATCCATGCCTTCGGGGCCTCAACCCTGGGGGTCCCCTTCGTGATCCTGATCGGCCTGCTCGTGGTCGGGTCGATCTATCTCATCGTCAGTCGCCGGGAGGTGCTCCGCAGCGAGCACCACCTCGACTCGCTGCTCTCGCGGGAGGCGGTCTTCCTGCTCAACAACCTGGTCCTGGTCGGGCTGTGCTTCGTGATCTTCTGGGGCACCTTCTTCCCCCTGATCTCCGAAGCGGTGACCGGGTCGAAGGCGTCGGTCGGGCCGCCGTGGTTCGACCGGTACACGGTCCCCCTGACCCTGGTCCTGGTCCTGCTCTCGGGGATCGGCCCGGTGATCGCCTGGCGGCGGGCGACGGCCGCCAACGCGCGCCGGAACTTCCGGATTCCGGCCGTCTTCGGGCTCGTGACCCTGGTCGTGCTGGTGGGGGTGACCGGGGACGACCGGAAGCCGTGGGCGCTCGGGATGTTCTGCTGCGCGGCGTTCGTGGTCGGTACGGTCGGCCAGGAGTTCTACCGGGGGATCGCCGCCCGGCGGGCGCTCTCGGGCGAGTCGCCGGTGACTGCGGCCGTCTCGCTCGTGAGCCGGAATCGCCGGCGCTACGGGGGCTACACGGTGCATCTGGGGATGGCCCTGCTGTTCGTCGGGGTCGCCGCGTCGTCGGCCTTCCAGGCGTCGCGGGACGTACGCCTGGCCACGGGCCAGGGCGTGGACGTCGGGGGCTACCGCTACACCTACGTGCGCCAGACGGCCTCGGTGATCGACGATCCGAAGCGGACGGGCTCGATTCTCGACCTCGGGGCCGTGGTCGACGTCACCCGGGGGGGCAGGCACGTGACGACGCTCTACCCGAGCCGGGGCTACTACCCGGCGCCCGATGCCAGCCAGGGACCGGTCGGGAGCCTGATCGGGGGTGAGGCGACGAGCCACGTGGGGCTGAAGGCGGGTCTGCGCCGGGATATCTGGTCGGCGATCGAGCCCGACATCCAGGCGCTCCAGCCGCTGATCGACAAGGGCAACCGGGTCGTCCCGGCGGCGCACCCGGACGTGGCCCTGGTCGTGCTCGAGGCGATCGCCCAGCACTACCGGGACTCGGCGCCGCCGGCCCAGTTCCGGCTGATCGTCTCGCCGATGGTCACGTGGATCTGGCTCGGCGGGCTGATCGTCCTCGGGGGTGGGCTGATCGCCATGTGGCCGCCGCCGGGCCGCCGAGTCCGGGCCCGGTACCTGGCGCGGGTCGGGCGGGACCTCAAGCGGGCTCCGACGACGACCGCCGTCTAGCGGCGGGGCTGGTCGCCGTGGTCGGGGCGCTCCTGGTCATCCTGCTGCTCGGGGGGGTGGTCTGGCTGGTCAGCGGACCGCTGCGCCGGCCGCCCGAGCCTCCCGAGGGCCGGGATACCGGCCGGGCGGGGCTCGAGGCCGCCCGGGAGGCCAAGTATCGGGAGATCCGCGACGCCGAGATGGACCATCGGACGGGCAAGCTCTCGCCTGAGGATCACGAGCGCCTCGATCGCCAGCTGCGGGCCGAGGCCATCGACATCCTCCGCCGGCTCGACGAGCTCGGCCCCGAGCCGCGTCGATCGCCGCCGGGCTCCGGGAGCGTCTAAGCTGTCGGTGGTATGGACACGATCTTCTCGATCCTCCAGATCATCATCTCGCTCGTGCTCGTCTTTCTCGTGCTCATGCACTCGGGCAAGGACGCCGGCCTGTCCGGGGCGTTCGGGGTCGGGTCGGGCGCCGGCCCGCTCGGCGGGGGATCGCTGGTCGAGCGCAACCTGAATCGATGGACCATCGCCTTCGGGCTGCTGTTCGTGGCCAACACGATCCTCCTGCTCAAGCACCCGTGGCAGGCGGCGACTGCGGTTCCGAGCAGCACCGTCGGCACGCCCAAGCAGTAAGCCGCCGCCGTGAAGATGGTCGTCGCCTACATTCGCCACGAGGCGTTTGAGCCGATCCGGACCGAGCTCCTCGAGCTCGGCTTCCCGTCTCTGAGCGTCACCGAGGTCAAGGGGTCGGGCCGCCAGCAGGGGATCACCGAGAAGTACCGGGGTGCGACGCTGACCAATTACCTGCGCCCGAAGCTGAAGCTCGAGTGCGTGGTCGCCGACGGCCACGTCGACACGATCGTCGACACCGTGCTCAAGCACGCGCGGACGGGGGCGGTGGGTGACGGGAAGGTGTTCGTCCTCCCGGTCGAGCAGGTCTACCGGATCCGGACGGGGGAGACCGGCGAGGAGACGCTCCAGGCGCACCGGCCCCCGGGGAGCACGAGGTAGGGCACTACTTGGCGAGCCGGCGCCGGAGGGCGAGGACGCGGTCGGCCGCCCGTTCTAGCTCGCCCCGATCGACGCGCCCGGCGAGGGCGGCGGCGGCGAGGGCCCGGCTGGCGCGGTCGCCATCGTCCTGGCTCTGGGCGAAGAGGAGGAGGTCGGCCCCGGCCCGGGTCGCCGCGAGCGCCCGGGCGGCCGGGGAGCCGAGGGCAGCGGCCGAGGTGGTGTCGAGGTCGTCGGTGATCGAGACCCCGGAGAACCCGGTCGTCTGGCGCAGCTCGCCGGTGGCGATGCGCCGGGAGAAGAGGGCGGCTCGGGTGTCGAGCGCCGGGTAGCGGGCGGTCGAGACCATGACCAGCCCGATTCCGGCCCGGGCGAGGGCG
>JAXDHK010000156.1:0-8284 GCA_034664545.1 Solirubrobacteraceae bacterium | reverse complement strand
GCGATCGCCCGGGCCGCGGGCCGGGACGTCGTCGGCGTGCTGGCGCTCGTCCAGCGACCCCTGGCCGCCGTCCTCGCCCAGCCGGGGATCCGCACGCCGCGCGACCTGGCCGGAAAGTTGGCCGGGGTGACCGGCCTGCCGAGCGACGACGCCGTCCTGCGGTCGGTGGTCGCCGGAGCCGGGGGCGATCCCCGGCGGGTGCGCGAGGTGACGATCGGCTTCGATGCCGTTCCCGCCCTGCTCAGCCGGCACGTCGCCGGGGCGACCGCGTTCTGGGACGTCGAGGGCGTGGCTCTCCGGCGCCGGCGGCCGGGGATCCACGAGTTCCGGGTCGACGACTACGGGGCCCCGGCCTATCCGGAGCTGGTGCTCTGCACGACCGGACGGAAGCTCCGGACCCAGCCGAAGCTCGTCGCCGCGACGACGGGCGCTCTCGCCCGGGGGTACGGGGTGACGATCGCCACCCCGGCGGCGAGCGCGGCGGACGAGCTGGGGCGGGTGCCCGGGCTCGACCGGTCGCTCCTGCTGGCCGAGCTCGACGCCCTCCGGGGGGCGTTCACCGGCGCGCCCGGGAAGCGGTTCGGGTCCCTCGACCGAACCCGGCTCGCCGCCTGGGCGGCGTGGGAGGCCCGGTTCGGGATCGTCAAGCGGGCGCCCGACGTCGCCGCCATGTTCCCGGGCGCCGGGTGACCCGACCGGGTCGGGGTCGTCCGGAGGCCGACGGCCGGGTGGCGGGGCTGGCCGGCGCCCGAGGGGGCCGCAGCCGGCGGGGAGACGCCGAATCGGGCGGCCAGGGGTTGACCCGGCCTGACCGGGGGCTACGATCCGGATAGCGGGAGCACATGCCTGCCCCGAGCAAAGGAGAACAGAATGCCCGTAACGAACGCACATCTCGACGAGCCGATGCCGTGGACGCAGCGCGGGAAGACCGGGATGAAGATCGTGGAGAACCCGGACCGCCCGAGCGGGACCCTGGCCAACCGGGCCGGGATCGCCAAGAACGTGGCCGGCCTGACCGACGAGGAGCGCGCCCAGCGGGGTGATCCACCGCCGATCCTCACGGTCGCACCGACCCCGACCCACGTGACGGTCACCGACCCGAGCCACTACAAGCGCTCGAACTCACCGTCGGCGGTCGTGTTCCGGGGGATCGAACTGGTCATCGGCGCGTTCACCGGCGCGGCGCGCCTGGCCGGCCGCGCCCGACCGAAGGGACGCTAGGGCCCGGGGGCGCCGAGTCGCCCGGCGAGGAGCTCGGCCAGCCAGACGCGGACGGCTTCGGCCACGGCATCGAGATCGGTGGTCAGGCGATGGTCGCCGGCGACGACGGCCACCCTCCGGCTGGGTCCGGCGGGCGGCTGGCCGAACCGGTCGCGGGCGCCCTGGACGACGAGCGTCGGGACCCCCACGGCGTCGAGCTCCCCCTGGCGGGTCTTGGGCGGCCCGCCGGACCGGGGCGGCGGGGGGACCAGCGGGAAGGCGAGGCAGAGGACGGCGGCCGCCCGGGTCGCCGCGGCCGTCCGGCAGGCCACCCGGGCCCCGGCCGACCGGCCGCCGACCAGGAGCGGGAGGCCGGCGACCTCGGCCGACCGGAGTTGCTCGACGGCGGCGATCCAGGCGGCGTCGAGCTGGTGGGCCGGGGCGGGCGACCGGCGCCCGGCGACCCGGTAGGGCTGCTCGACCAGGGCCACGCTGACCGCGACCTCCCGGGCCACCGCGGTGACGGCGAGGAGATCCCGGGCGGCGACCGATCCCCCGGCTCCGTGGCCGAGGACGAGCGCCGCCGCCGGCTCGGTGACGAGGTGGAGGTGGGCGAGCGCCGGGCCGTGCGGGGTCTCAAGGCGGCGGGTGGTCATCGGGTCCCCGACCGGCCGGCCGCCGGCGCGCCCGGGGTCAGGTCTGGCGTGGGATGACCCGGGACTCGAGGACGAAGACCTCGGCGGCGAGGTCCGGCTCGATGTGGTTGTGGCTCATGAAGGCGACGACCTTGCGGCGGGTGAGCTTCTCGACCGCGGCGACGAGATCCTCCTTCATCGTCTCCTGGAAGGCGCGGCGCATGCTCAGGACCTCGGCCGAGCGGCCCCCGCCGGCGAGGTTCCTCTCCGCCTTGAGCAGGGTGTCGCCCATGAGGACGACGACCAGCTCGTCGGTGATCGTGGTGCGGGCCCTGGTCGGGCCCCGGCCGGTGTACTCGTGCCAGACCTGGACGACCGCCCGGGAGACCTGGGAGGCGAGGAGGCCGATCGGCGCCGGCTCGGGCGCGTCGGGTGGGGGCACCTGGTGGGGCGATCGGTCGACAGACACAGCGGACACCCGTCGTTGGATGATCGCCGTGTCCGTGCCGGCCCGGGTTGAGCCGATCCGTTCGCGTGCGAGGAGGACTACGCCGGGCCACCGGAACCCGGAGCGCCCACGCCCGGGGCAGAGTAGTGGCCGGGGCCGGGCAGTTCAAGCGGCCCCCGGGCGCGGGTGCCCGGCGGGCGCGCTCAGCGCGGACCCGAGAGGGAGGCCGCCCAGGCGATCCCGAGGCCGGCGAGATCGCAGAACGTCGACTGCATGGCGGCGGGCTCGGTGTCGGGGTCGGCGACTTCGGCCAGAGCGGTTCGGGCGGCGGCGAACCACGACGTCGGCGGGTCCTCAGCCCACCGGCCGGCGCTGGCCGCGATCTCCTCGCCCAGGGGGTGGGGACCGCCGGCCGGAGTCGGGAGGGGCTTGGCGATCGCGGCGGCGAGCGCGGTCGCCGACATCGCCCCGACGGCGAGCCCGAGGCAGGCCGAACGGAGCTCCCGGCGGTCGGACGCCTCGCTGGCCAGGACGAGCGTCTGGCGGAGCTCGCCGAGGAAGCCCTCGGTGGCCGCCGAGCGGTCGGAGCCGATCGACCGGCGCCAGCGCTCGAACGCCTCGGACATGGCCACCTGGACATCGGTCGGATTTCTCTGCCCCAGCACGCTCCACCCAGTCTCGCGAACCCGATCAAGGTATCAGCGCGATCCGCCGGGCGGGGGAACCCGGACCCCCGGCCCGGCCGGCCGGCGCTACTGGGAGAAGAGCCTCAGGAACTCGTCGCGGACCGAGTAGGGGCGTCCCCACATGTCCATCACCGGGTGGCGGCCCTCCCGGACCTCGCGGACGGCGATCTCCCCGTCGATTCCGGCGTCGTCGAGGAGCACGAGGGTGCCGTGGACGGTCGGGGCCGCGGCGGCGTGGCCGAAGCGGTGGGCGACCAGGACCCGCCAGTGCCAGTCGTGGCGGGAGTAGGGCTGGGCGTTGCAGGTGACGAGGTAGACGGCGGCCTCGACGTAGCGGGCCTCGTCGGCGATCCGGAGATCGAACTCGAGGTCGGTCCAGTCGTCGGGGAGGGAGGCCAGAACCTGGTCGAAGGTATCGGCGAGGGCCATCGGGTGAGCGATCCTAGACGATCGATTCGCGACCGTCGGGGTTTATCCTCGCGAGCATGACGACAACCGCGCAGGTCCAGCGCCCCGACATCGACGAGCACCGGGCGCTGCTCGAGGACGTCGGCCTCTTCGACCGCTCCGAGCGGGGGAAGCTGTCGGTGACCGGAGACGAGGCCGGCGAGTTCCTCGACTCGCTGCTCTCGAACGACGTCAAGAGCCTGGCCGAGGGCGCCGGGTGCTACGCGACGCTCCTGACCCACAAGGGCCGGCTGCTCGCCGACGTCCGGGTCCTGCGCACGGCGGCCGAGGGCATCTGGCTCGACAGCGAGCGCCCGGGCCTCCAGGCGCTCTTCGACGCCCTCACCCAGTTCCGGATCGGCTACCGGGCCGAGCTCCACAAGCAGACCCTCCAGCGGGGTCTCCTCTCGCTGATCGGACCCGGGTCCGACCGGGTGGTCGGGGCGGGGCTCGGGGCCGAGGAGCACGCGAACGTCGGGGCGGCGATCGGTGGGGTCGACGTCCTCGCCGTGCGGACCGACGTCGGCATCGACCTGATCTGCCCGTCGGAGGAGACCGCCGAGCTCCGGAGCGCCCTCGAGGCCGGGGGGGCCGTGCCGGTCGGAGAGGCCACCGTCGAGTGCCTGCGCGTCGAGCATGGCCGGCCCCGGTTCGGGATCGACATGGACGAGACGACGATGCCCCAGGAGGCGGCCATCAACGAACGCGCGGTCAGCTACACCAAGGGCTGCTACGTCGGCCAGGAGACGGTGGCCCGGCTCTACTGGAAGGGGAAGCCCAACCGCCACCTCCGCGGCCTGCGGCTCTCGGCCGAGGCCCCGCCCGGGGCGGTCCTCCGCCTCGGGGAGACCGAGGTCGGGGTGCTCGGGACCGTCGCCGTCTCCCCCACCCTCGGTCCGATCGCGCTCGCCCTGGTCAGGCGGGCGGCGGGGCCGGGCGACGTCCTCGGCGTCGGGGAGGATGGGTCGGTGAGCGCGACCGTGACCGAGCTCCCGCTCGCCCCGGGAGCTCCGGCCCGTCCACCGACCGATGGCCCGGGCTAGGCCGGGGCTCGTCCTCGTCGGGCTGGCCGCCGCCCTCGCCGGGTGCGGGGGTGGGGCCCGGTTCGCCAACCGACCCGGCCCGCCGGCCACGGTCTTCATCGCGGCGGCGATCACCGACCGGGGCGTGAGCCTGTCCCGCCACCAGCTCGGGGCCGGCCTGGTCCGGCTGGTCGTGACCAACCTGACCGGGGTCTCCCAGCAGCTGGTCGTCCAGTCGCGGGGGGGCTCCTCCTTCGTGGAGGAGACGGCCCCGATCAACCCGCAGGACACCGCCGAGCTGAAGGCCGAGCTGGGGAGCGGCACCTACGTGGTGATGGTCAGGGACGCCGGGGTGAAGGCGGCGGCCCTGGCGGTCGGGTCGAGGGGCCGGACCTCCGAGGACCAGCTCCCGCTGCCGTAGGCGCGGATCGCCGGTGCCGCCGGTCCGGCGGGGGGAGCCGTCGAGGCGGGGGCTCCGGGCGGCGATCGGCCGGCGGTGGGGGCGCCGGTCCGGGCGGGGGCGCGACGTATACGATTGGCGGCTGTGGCCGCCGAACTGAAGTCCGCCCCCCGCCTGGATGTCGAACCCGGGACCCTGCCGGCGACGATGGCCGCCTGGGTCATCCGCCAGGACCGGGAGGGCGAGCCGCGCGACGCCTTCCAGATCGAGGAGATCGAGGTTCCCGAGCCGGGG
This sequence comes from Solirubrobacteraceae bacterium, assembly GCA_034664545.1. Lineage (GTDB taxonomy): Bacteria > Actinomycetota > Thermoleophilia > Solirubrobacterales > Solirubrobacteraceae > Palsa-513. The sequence continues at coordinate 3,152 of JAXDHK010000156.1, read as the reverse complement.
GCGTTCGAGGTGATCGTCCGGGTGATGGCCGCGGGGGTCAACTACAACAACGTCTGGGCGGCGATGGGCAAGCCGGTGTCGGTCTTCGGCTACGGCGACCACCCGGAGTACGGCCACCACATCGGTGGGTCGGACGCCTCGGGGGTGGTCTGGAAGGTCGGGGCCGGAGTGACCCGGTGGGCCCCGGGCGACGAGGTCGTGATCCACTGCAACCAGGCCTCCTACGAGGACCCCGAGGTGCACGGGCTCGACCCGCTGGCCGCTCCGTCGCAGAAGATCTGGGGCTACGAGACGACCTGGGGTTCGTTCGCCCAGTTCACCAAGGTCCAGGCCCAGCAGCTGCTGGTCAAGCCGCCGGCCCTGACCTGGGAGGAGGCCGCTTCCTACGGGCTCGTCTACTTCACGGCCTACCGGATGCTGATCGACCGGTGCGGGCTGAAGGCCGGCGACCGGGTGCTGATCTGGGGGGCCGCCGGGGGGCTCGGGGTGTTCGCCACCCAGCTCTGCGCGATGGCCGGAGCCCAGTGCGTCGGGGTCGTCTCCTCCGAGGCCAAGGGCGCCCTGGTGATGGAGCTCGGGGCGACGGGCTACATCAACCGCAACGAATACGCCGGGATGATGCGGCGGGGGGGCGAGGATCCGGCCGAGGAGAAGGCCCGGTTCGGCGAGAGCCGGCGGTTCGCCAAGGCGGTCAAGGAGATCCTGGGCGAGGCCCCGGACATCGTCTTCGAGCACGTCGGGAAGGCGACGTTCCCGACCTCGGTCTACGTGGTGCGCCCGTTCGGGAAGGTCGTGATCTGCGCCGGGACGACCGGCTTCGACCTCGACTTCGACGTCCGCTACCTGTGGATGCGCCAGAAGGAGATCGTGGGCTCGCATTTCGCCAACGCCTACGAGTGCATGAAGGCAAACCAGCTGATCGAGCAGGGTCGGATCCGCCCCGTCCTCTGGCGGACGCTGGGATTCGACGGCGTGGGCGAGGCGCACCAGCTCATGAAGGAGAACCGGCACTTGGGCAAGATCGCCATCCTCGTCGGAGCCGAGGCCGAGGGACAGGGCAGGACGGCCGAGGGCCCGGGCGCCATCCGGGCGGAGGTCGGGGCCTGATGGCCGTAGCCGGGGTGGTCCACATCCCGTGGTACGCAACCGGGTTCCGGGGTGACGAGCTCGCCGAGGGGCTCGCCGAGATATCGGCGCTGTCGGTCCGCTACGGGTCCCGGTCCTACGTGGTCTACCGGGCCCGGGACGACCGGTACAAGTTCCTCCAGGTCCTCGAATTCGAGACCAAGCTCGACTGGGAGCGCTACTGGGAGGGTCCGGAGCTGATCGAGTTCCGGGTCAACTGCTCGGGGTGGTTCCAGGTCCCGGTCGTCTACGGGTGGCAGGACGTCGTCGTCCGGGGTAGGGGTCCGGGGAGCGGCGAGGACGAACGCGGGGAGACGCGGTCGTCGGCGGTCTCCGAGGGCGAGAGCGCGTAGTGGTTCGTGTCGAAATTAGCTTGAGTGACTGGCGCGCGGCTGGGCGTGATCTGGCACCGCACGGTGTCAGCCGGCGTGCTTGGTGGCACGGGGGCTGACGGCGGGTGGCGCCAGGCGCGTCCAGACGCCGCCAGGCGCCAAGGTAATTGCGAGACCGACCACTAGGTCAGCCCCGCTCGAGCGGGGCCATGGTCAGACCGGCGTCGCGCAGCTGCTCCCAGTAGAGCTCGGCCTGCTCCTTCTCCCCGGTCCAGACGACCGCGAGTCCGGTGTTGTGGATCCGGTCGGCCATCGCATAGCCCTGATCGAGGTTGACCCCGGGGACGACCCGGGCGAGCGTGGTCGCGACGTGGTCGAAGGTGTTGTGGTTGTCGTTGCGGACGATCACCTTCCAGGCCCCCCCGGTTCCCGTGCCCGGGCCGTCGAGGCGGGGTAGCTCGATCGTCTGGCTCATCCGCCTTCGGAGCTTAGCTCGCGCTTGGACCAGTAGCGGCGAAGCCCGGCCCAGCTCTGATCGGGGGGCAGGGCCTGGGTGTAGCGGAGCGCCGTGTCCTCGTCGGCGGCCGCGGCGACCTCCTCGTCCATGAGCGCGCAGAACGCCTCGGCGTCGAGCGTCCGACCTCGCTCGCCGTAGCGATCGAGCTGCTCGCGCATCGTCGCGAGCTGGGCCGGGGGGTCGTCGATCCCCCCGAAGTGGGTCAGCCCGAGGCTCCGGGGCCGCCAGGCCTCGATCGCGTCGAGCGAGTCCCGCCAGGCCTCGAGGTCGATGTCGGGCGGGGGCGTCGGGGGGAGCGTGAACGGCGACGGGGGAATCCGGACTCCGGCGACGTCGCCGACACAGGCCCGACCGGTCGGGTGGTGGAGGTAGGAGACGTGATGGGAGGCGTGGCCGGGGGTGTAGGCGACCGCGAACGGGCCGAGGCTCTCGCCGCCGCGCAGGACGCGGAGGTTCGCCTCGGGGACGGCCGCCACCTCGCCCCAGAGCCGGTCCATCTCCTCCCCGTAGAGGCGCCGGGCGCTGGCCACGAGCCGGGTCGGGTCGGCGAGGTGGCGGGCGCCGCGCTCGTGGACCCAGACCTCGAGGTCCGGCCAGCGCCGGACGAGCGCCCCGGCGCCGCCGGCGTGGTCGAGGTGGATGTGGGTGAGGGCGAGGGCCCGGGGGCGGGTGTCACCGAGCCCGGCGAGCAGGGCCGGGAGGGATGACGTCGGGCCGGGGTCGACGATCACCTCGCCGACCAGCCAGGCGCAGATGACCCGGTCGTGGCCGAGGTGGCGGACGTCGATGGGTCGTGGATCCTCGGTGGTCATCGCGGTTCGCCGGGGGGAGCGGGGCGCCGGCCCGGACCGGGTGGGTCGGCTCCATCGTCCTGGGGTTGCCGGGCTGGGTCAAGTCCATGGGGGTTCGCCTCCGTGGGACGTGAGATCCTCATCCGAGTTATGCAGACGAGTGTCGTACATCGTGGGCGCCGGTGAGGTGAAGACGCCAGAGAGGCGGTTGACGTGAGCGTGGAGAGAGAGACCTGGTCGGTCGTCACCGACCCGGACGTGCTTCGGGAACTGGTCGGGGCTCCGGTCCGGCGGGTGGTCGAGAAGGTGCGGACCCGGCTCCATGAGCTCGATCGGGAGTGGCTGGCGGCCGCCCCGCTCTGCCTGGTGGCGACGGCCGGGGCCGAC
>JAXDHK010000155.1:0-6956 GCA_034664545.1 Solirubrobacteraceae bacterium | reverse complement strand
ACGGCCGGGAGCGCGTAGCGGACGGTGCCGGTGAGCGGCCCGACCTGGAACGAGCGGCCGAGCACCGGCGCAGGTGGGTTGGTCACCGTGACCGCCTCGCCCGGATCCCCGCAGGCGGCGGCGACCGGGGCGTTGGCCGCGTCGCCCGAGTAGGCGGCGACGAAGCGGTAGACGCCGGCCATCGGGACGACGTAGGGGTCGGAGACGTAGCTCCCGTTCGCCGTCACCGGGCGCGTCGTGCGCGCCGCCGGCGGGCCGGTGCAGGTCGGGTCATCCGGGCCGTAGACGTCGAAGGTGATCGTCCCGGTCGGATCGACCGCCCCGGCGAGCACGGCCGTGTCGGTGATCTGCCCCCGGCGGGTGACCGGAGGCGAGGCGGTCGTGGTCAGCCTCGGCGCGGCCCCGGCGGCCGGGGGAGCCTGGGCGGCGGCCGGGAGGCAGGAGAGGAGGCCGGCGCCGGCGAGCGCCGCGGCGGCCAGGGTCAGCTGCCGCGGGCGGCGGCGGGACCTCGGGCGATCGCCGGGGGCCACGGGGGCCGCCTCAACCCGTCTCGCCGTGCCAGTAGTCGAGGCTGGCCGCGCGCTCGGCGATCACGTCGTCGGCCTTGTTGCCGGTCCAGACCCCGACCTTGTCGCTGTCGGGGTAGACGGTCGCCGCCGGGTAGACGACGGTCGACCACATCAGCACCCGGACGGTCTCGTCGGTGTCGTTGCGGACCTGGTGGGCTCCGTCGGGTCCGGCCGGGAAGCAGACGGCGTCCCACGGCTCGAGCTGATCGGTCCCGTCGGTATGGCGGATCGACGGGCGGCCGTCGAGGACGAGCACCCACTCCTCCTCGCCGTACTCGTAGTGGTAGGGGCAGAGGGCCTGGCCGGCCGGAAGCTCGTAGACGCTCGCCCCGGTCTTCAGGGCCCCGAGCGTCGGCCCGAACCGGAACATCCCCGACCGGAAGCCGGCCGGGTCGGCGTCGTCGTAGGTGAACTCGGGGTCGGCGAGGTTGACCCGGCGCATACGCGCATCATGACGCCCGCCGGAGACGGTGTGAATGGGCGGCGGGGCCGACCGGGCTAGGCTGGCCCGATGTCAGCGGTCCCGGCCGGCGGAGGGGCGGCGGCGTGCGAGCGCTGCGGGCGGGCGTTCGGCTGCGGAGCCGGGGATGACCGCTGCTGGTGCGGGGAGGTCCTGCTCTCGGCGGCGACGCGGCGCCGGCTGGCCGCCGACCACCGGGGCTGCCTGTGTCCGACGTGTCTCGCCGCGGTCGCCGAGCACGACCTGCCTGCGGCGGCGAGCCCACCTCCGCCCCGGCCGTCGTGTTAGATGGGGTGGTGGCCGAGTCGGGCGCCGTCGAGGAGACCCCGGACTGCGTGGCGTGCCTGGTGACCGCGCCGGTCGAGCGCGCCCGGGAGATCGCGGCGGCGGTGGTCGAGGGCCGGCTCGCGGCGTGCGTCAACATCGTGCCCGGGGTCGAGTCGATCTACCGGTGGGAGGGCGAGGTCGCCGACGACCGGGAGGCGCTCCTGGTCATCAAGACGACCCGGGCCGCCGTCGCGCCGCTGACCGCGGCGATCCGGGCGGTTCATCCCTACGAGAACTTCGAGCTCGTCGCCCTGGGGATCGACGCCGGGAGCCCCGCCTATCTGCGCTGGATCGTCGAGTCGGTGGCCGCCGGCGGCGGTTAGCCGAGCTCGAAGTCGGCGAAGTCGAAGCCGGGGGCGACGAGGCAGGCGACGAGCGACCAGCCGGGCGTCCCGCCGGCCGGCCGGGCCGGGGTGGCCGACTGCCAGGCGCCGGCGGGGACGAGCGCCTGGAGCTCGTGGCCGGCGCCCGGGTCGGGTCCGACGAGGTGGATCTCGTCAGCGAAGGCGAGCTCCATCGGCGCGCCGCCCTGCCAGAGCCAGAGCTCGTCGCCGCGGACCCGGTGGCGCGCGGAGCGCTCGCCGGCGGCCAGGAGGTAGAGGATCGCCGTGGCCAGCGCCCGGTCCCCGGGCCAGCCCGGGGGGGCGACCCGGAGCGGCGAGCGGTAGGTCTCCCGGTAGAAGCCGCCCTCGGGGTGCGGCTCGAGCTCCCAGGCGGCGGCGACCTCGCGGGCGTTCACCCGGGAAGCGCCCGCGTCCGCGACCCGGCGATGCGGCGGCCGGGGCGGTGCTCAGCCGAGGGTTCCGACCTCAGTCCCTGAGCATGTAGCCGATGCAGGCCAGGATGAAGACCAGGCTGGCGGCCAGGACGATCAGCGCGACGATGTTGCCTGCGAGCCCAAAGTAGAACGCGGTTGCCATCTGACTCTCCCTCGTGAACGTTTGCACGGATCCCAGTACCCGGTGCGGACCGGCGCATCCTACCTCGCAGCTCCGGGGACCGGGGAATGACCCGGGAATGCCCGCCGGAGCGTCAGGGTGACGATCGGTGACGGGGCGTTGCGGGTCACGGAGAGCCTTCCGCCCTCGGCGTGGGCCAGCGACCGGGCGAGCGCGAGGCCGATCCCGTGACCCTCGCCCGAGCCGGTCCGCCGCTCGAAGGCCGCCTCGACCGGCGCCGGGAAGCCCGGTCCGTCGTCGGTGACCTCGATGCCCACCCAGCCATCCTCGATCTCGCGCAGGCCCAGGCCGACGGTCCCGGCCCCGTGGACGAGGGCGTTGCCCACCAGGACGTCGAGGATCTCCTCGACGACGCCGCCGGCCGCGCCCGCCGCCACCGGCCCGGTCGGAGTCCGGAGCGTCAGGCGCCGTCCCTCGGCGGCGAGTCGCCCCCGCCACCGGGCTTCGACCCCGGTGACCAGGGCCACGAGCTCGCACGCCGCGGCCGGGCGGGGCAGGTCGCGGGCCAGGCTGAGGAGCGTCTCGATCGTCTGCTCGAGGCGCTCGACCTGACCGACCGCGCGGTCGAGGTCGACGGCTTCGCCCGCCGCCAGCTGCACGCTCTCGAGCTCGAGGCGCAGGGCGGCCAGGGGGGTCCGAAGCTGGTGGGAGGCGTCGGCGCTGAACGCCCGCTCCCGGCTGACGAGGTCGTCGAGGCGTCCGGCCGTCAGGTCGAGGGCTTCGGCGACGGCGTCGACCTCGCCGAACCCCCCGCGCGGGGCGCGGACGGAGAAGTCCCCGTCGCCGAGGCGCCGGGCGGCCACCGCCACCCGCTCGAGGGGTCGGGCCAGGCGCCGGCCGAGCAGGAGGGCGGCGAGGAGGGCGAGCACGAGCACCCCGGCCGCCGCCCCGGCCAGGGCCAGCCAGGCGCGGTGGGCCCGGCGGAGGACGACGGCGTCCGAGCGCTGGGCCCGGATCGCGCCGGTGACGCGCTCGCCGGTGAGCAGCGGCACCGCCACCAGCAGGTGGCCGCCCCCGATGCGGTCGGCCGGCCGCCGGCGCCCGATGGCGTCCCGGACGACCGCGTCGCCGGCCAGCGGCCCGGCCGCCCCGGCGCCGGCCACCCGGCGCCCGGCCGCGTCGTAGACGGCCAGGCGGTCGCCCCCCGGCGGGAGCTCGACGGCGTCGGCGGAGGAGCTGCCGAGGTCGATCAGACGGGCCGCGGCGACCGTGTCCCGCTGGAGGCGCAGAAGCTCCTGGTCGCGGTACCCGTCGCGGAGGACGACGGCCAGCGGGAGGGCGAACAGCGCGACCGAGGCGGCGGCGACCGCTACGATCGCGAGGGTCAGGCGGCGGCGCACCTCCTCACGCCTCCAGGCGGTAGCCGATGCCCCGGAGCGTCGTGATCGCCCCGCCGGCGAGCTTGCCCCGGAGGGTGAGGATGTGGTTGTCGAGGGTCTTGGTCGAGCCCATCCAATCCGTGTCCCAGACCTCGCGCATGATCGTCTCCCGGGTGACCACCCGGCCGGCGTGGTCGGCGAGGAGGAGGAGGAGGTCGAACTCCTTGGGCCGGAGCGCCACCTCCTCGCCGTCGCGCTCGACCCGCCGGGCGGCCCGGTCGATCGCGACCCCGGCCGCCCGGAGGGGCGCCGCGGGGGCGGGGGACCCGGGGGCGCTCGTGATCCGCCGCATGTGGGCCCGGACCCGGGCGAGGAGCTCCGAGAGCTTGAACGGCTTGACGAGGTAGTCGTCGGCCCCGGCATCCAGGCCGGCGACCAGGTCGAGCTCCTGGTCGCGGGCGGTGAGGATCACGATGGCCAGATCCGGCGCGGCGGCCCGCAGGCGCCGGCAGACGTCGAGGCCGTCGATGTCCGGGAGGCCGAGATCGAGCAGGACGAGGCCGATGTCCCGGGTCGGCGTGCTGAGCGCCGGTCGGCCGGCGGCGACCCGGGTGACCCGGTAGCCCTGGCTGTCGAGCACGCGGACGAGGCCCGTGGCGATGGCGTCGTCGTCCTCGACCACGAGGATGCCCGGGGCGGTCACCGGCTGACCGTACCGAGCCGCGAAGGCCCGGCCGCCGGGTGCGGGGAGGTTTGACCTGGCGTGGACCTTGGGGGGACCTCCCGGTGACCTGGCTCCCCTACGGTGCCCGGCGTGACGACCCGCCCGCCCAGGCTCGGAGGTCCCATGCGCTCCGGCGCCCTCGCTCTCGCCGGGACGGTGGCCCTCGCCACCGGCGCCGCCGCCTGCGGATCGTCCTCGTCGAAGGGATCGGCGGCCAAGACCGTCACTCCCAACGGCCCGGAGGTCAGCCCGTCCGGGGACATCCCCGACAACCAGGCCTACGTCGCCTACCGCCCGCCGGGCTCGGGGTTCTCCGTCAGGTATCCGGAGGGCTGGGCGCGGACCACGGCGGCCGGCGGGATCACGTCGTTCACCGACAAGCTCAATCGCATCGAGATGCAGGAGCGACCGGCCGCCGGCGGCCTGACCGCCGCCCAGGCGAGGCGCACGCTGGTCCCGGCGCTCGCCAAGAGCGTGCCCGGGTTCGCCGCGCCCACCGTCTCGATGGTCACCCGGACGGCGGGGCCGGCGATCAGGATCGCCTACACGGCGAGCGCCCCGGCGGACCCGGTCACCGGGAAGTCGCACACCGACACGGTCGAGCGCTACGTCTTCTTCCACCGGGGCAGGAGCGTCGTCCTGACGCTCTCGGCCCCGCGGGGCGCCGACAACGTCGACCCGTGGAGGATCGTCACCGACTCGCTCCGGTACACCCGGTGACCGTCGTGCTCCGGGCCGAGAGCCTCTACCGCTTCTACCACGCCGGCGACGACGAGACGCTGGCCCTCCAGGGGGTCTCCCTCGCGCTCGAGGCCGGGGACGTCGTCGCCGTCACCGGTCCGTCCGGGTCGGGCAAGTCGACGCTCCTGGCCTGCCTGGCCGGCCTCGACGAGCCCGACGGCGGCATGGTCACCGTCGACGGGGAGCGCCTCTCCCGCCGCCCCGAGGAGGACCGGGCGGACATCCGGGCGCGCAAGCTCGGGATGCTCTACCAGCAGGCCAACCTGGTCGGGCACCTGTCGGTCGACGCCAACATCGGCCTCGCCCAGCAGCTCGGCCGCCGGCGGACCGGGAGGGCGTGGCGGGAGGAGCTGCTCGACCGCTGCGGGATCACGGCTCGCGCCGGCGCCCTCCCCGCCGAGCTGTCCGGCGGCGAGCTGGCCCGCGCCGGCCTGGCCGTGGCCCTGGCCAACGACCCGGCCGTGCTCCTGGCCGACGAGCCGACGGGCGAGCTCGACGACATCACGGCCGACCGGGTGCTCGGGCTCCTGCGCGACCGGGCCCGGGCCGGGCTCGCGGTGCTCATCGTCACCCACAACGCCGCGGTCGCCGCCGCCGCCGACCGGGAGATCCGGCTGCTCGACGGGCGCATCGAAGCCGCTCGAGCCCAGGCCGCGGCATGAGCACCGGCCTTCCCCTCGTCCGGTGCGACGGCGTCGGGCGGACCTACGGCCGGGACGCGGCGGCGACCGTCGCCCTGGCGCAGACCGACTGCGTCGTCCTCCCCGGCGACCGCATCGCCCTGGTCGGCCCGTCGGGGTCCGGCAAGTCCACGCTCCTCCACCTCATGGCGGGCCTCGACGAGCCCACCCGGGGCCGGGTCTCCTGGCCGGCCATCGGCGGTCGCGACGACCTCCAGCCCGGCCGGGTCGCCGTGGTCTTCCAGGGGCCGAGCCTGCTCGCTCCGCTCACCGTGCTCGAGAACGTGGCCCTCCCGCTCGTGCTCGACGGCTACCGGGACGCCGCCGCCCGGGCCGGGGCGGCCGACGCGCTCGCCCGGCTCGGACTCGGCGAGCTGGCCGACAAGCTGCCCGAGGAGATCTCCGGCGGCCAGGCCCAGCGCGTGGCCATCGCCCGGGCCCTGGCCGGGCGACCGGTCCTGATCCTGGCCGACGAACCCACGGGCCAGCTCGACCGGGCCAACGGCCGGATGGTCATCGACGTCCTGCTGGCGGCGGCCGGGCACTCAGGCGCGGCGCTCGTCGTGAGCACCCACGACACGACGGTCGCCGAGCGCTTCCCGACCCGCTGGCAGATGCACTCCGGGCAGCTGGCCGCCGATGAGATGCGCGCTCCAGAACATCCGCGCGGATCCCGGAACGAGGAGTCCACGTGGTCACGCTGATGTGGCTGCGCGGCCTCCTGGCCCACCGCCGCGGCCGCGTCCTGTCGACCGCGGTCGGGGTCGGCGTCGGGGTGGCGCTGATCGCGTCGATCGGGACGTTCCTCGCGGCGACGACCTCGAAGATGACCAGCCGCGCCAGCTCCGGCGTGACCGTGGATTGGCAGGTCCTCGTCGCCAAGGGGGCCGACCCGACCCGGGTCCAAGGGCTCGTGGCGCACTTCGGCGGGGTGCGCGCCGCGCTGCCGGTGGGCATCGCCGAGACGACGGGCCTTAGCGCGACCGCCGGGGGAAGCACCCAGCAGACGGGGAGCGGCAAGGTCGTCGGGCTCCCCGCCGCCTACGCCCGGAGCTTCCCGGGCGCGCTCCGCGCCCTGGCCGGTACCGCCACCGGCGTCCTCCTGGCCCAGCAGACCGCCGCGAACCTCCACGCCAGGCCCGGGGACACGATCAGCATCGGCCGCGCCGGACTCCCC
>JAXDHK010000154.1:0-4709 GCA_034664545.1 Solirubrobacteraceae bacterium | reverse complement strand
GGCCGACGGCGAGAACGTGAAGACCGAGTCCGACCGGTCGTTCCTGATGCGCCGGACCGAGGTCCTCTGCGCGACTTGCGACGGCCACCTCGGGCACGTGTTCGACGACGGCCCCAACCCGACCGGCCTGCGCTACTGCATCAACTCGGCGGCGCTCAAGCTCGACCCGGCCGCCTCGGAGTAGCCCGACCGAGGGGCGCCTCGGCGCCCGCCGCCCGATGGTGAGGTTCCGCCGGCTCCTTCCGGCCGGCGAGCCGGTCGACGCGGCCGGGCTCCTCGACGGCCTGGACCCGGGCCTCCGGGCCCCGGCCGGGCGCCCGCACCTGGCGCTCAACATGATCGCCACGCTCGACGGGCGCGGCGCCCTCGACGGGCGCACGGGGGGTCTCGGGAACGCGGGCGATCGGGAGGTCTTCCACCGCCTCCGGGCCCAGGCCGACGCCGTGATGGCGGGGGCGAACACGATCCGCGACGAGCGCTACGGTCCGATCGTCCGGGATCCCGAGCTCGTCGCCCTGCGCGAGGGGCGGGGCGAGCCGGCCCAGCCCCTGGCGGTGACGGTCAGCCGGAGCCTCGACTTCGACCCGACGCTCCGGCTCCTGGCCGATCCCGGATCCCACGTCGTCGTCCTCACCCCGTCGGACGGGGCCCTCCCCCCGTGCGCCGCCCGGGTCTCCTATCTCCGGGGGAGCTCCCTGACCGAGCTCCTCGGCCACCTGCGCCGGGAGTTCGGGGTCCGGTCGGTGGTCTGCGAGGGAGGGCCGGCGCTCAACGCCGAGCTCCTGGCCGCCGGACTCGTCGACGAGCTCTTCCTCTCGATCTCCCCCATCGTCCTCGGTGGGCGCGCACCCCTGACGATCGTCGACGGCGCCCCGGCGCTGACCCGGTTCGAGCTCGTCTGGCTGCTCGAGCACGCCAGCCTGCTCCAGGCGCGCTACCGGGTCGTGGCCCCGGACGACGCGGCTCCGCGTCCGTCCGGCGACTGATCGTCCTCGCCGGCGCCCCCGGGGGGTTCCCGAACCGGGGCTTCGGCTTCACCGGTCGCGGCCTCGGCGGAGACGATCTCGAGCAGCTCGGAGGCGAGCTTCCCGCCGTCGGCGCCCGACTGGGGCGTGGCCGCGATCTCGACCACGACCTCGTCGCCGTCGAGCTCGACGAGCCTGATCTCGGGGCGGGCCCGGATCGCCGTGGTCAGCCCCGCCTCGATCAGCCGCTCGAGGTCGGCCGGGGTCACCCCGGCCCGCAGGCGGGCCCGGAGGTTGACGGCGGGCGGCTCGCGCAGGGGCGTGACCGCGGAGTTGAGGACCACGCTGTTGGGCACCATGACCAGGTCGTCGCCGTCGGCGAACGACGTGTACAGGAGCCCGAGCGAGCTGACCACGCCCTCGACCTGCCCGGGAGCCCCCTGGAGGCGCACCCGCTCGCCGACCCGGAACGGCCGGGCGCTGAGGAGGACGGTGCCGGCGATCAGGTTGCCGAGCGTCTGCTGGGCGGCGAGGCCGAAGATGACGGCGGTGAAGGCGCCGCCGACGGCGACCGCGCTCGGGTCGATGCCGGCGAAGAGGGAGGCGACGATGATCGTCGCCGCGACGGTGAACAGGCGGACGACGAAGCCGGCGGTCCCGGCCGCCGCCGCGTCCATATGGCGCAGGAGGGCCGGACCCAGGCCCCGGCCGACGTCCCGGGCCAGCCACCACCCGAGGATCACGAGGACGACGACGGTGAGGGTCCTGATCGGGGTGTCGTAGCGGGCGGCCGTCGTCCGGCCGAAGAGGGGGACCCGGTTGTCGAACAGCAGGATCACCCCGAGGAAGAGCGCTCCGAGCACGACCAGCTCGGCCCGGGCCCGGCGGACGGCCCGAGCCGAGAGCTCGCGCGCGAGCCCGAGCTCGCGCCGGTAGTGGCCGGCGATCCCCGGCTTCTGCTCGTCCTCAGGCATGACTCCAGGACATTGTTACCGGGCGGTGATTCCTCGGCCCGATCCCCGCCGATCGGCGGATCGTGCCTGCTAGTGTCGAGCGGGAACAGAAACAGACAAGCAGTGGTGGCGGACACCGAAGATCCGCCGGAAAGGAAGCATTCTCATGTCCTACGTGGACCTGCACCTCCACCTCCTCCCCGGGGTGGACGACGGTGCCAAGGACGAGCGCGAGGCGCTCGCCTACGTCAGCCGCCTGACCCAGGAGGGCGTCCGCGAGGTCACCGTGACCCCGCACATCAGCCCGAGCTGGGCGCTCGAGGTGGCGAGCATCCCCGACCGGGTCGCCGCCCTCCAGGCCCTGATCGACGAGCGCAGCCTCGGCGTGCGCCTCCATCCGGGCGGCGAGCTCCATCCGGCGATGGCGGCCGGCCTGACCGACGCCGAGCTCGACGTGATCGCCCACGGACCCGCCGGGAGCCGGTGGGTCCTGCTCGAGGCGCCGTTCAGCGGCATCGGGGACCACTTCGTCGGGGTCTGCGCCGGTCTCCGGGCCCGGGGCTTCGGCCTGGTCATCGCCCATCCCGAGCGGGCCGGGAACCTGCTCGACGACGGGGGCCTCCCCCTCCTGCGCGACGAGCTGGCGGCCGGAGCGGTGCTCCAGATCAACGTCTGCTCGCTCCTGGGCAATCACGGGCTCGCGATCCAGGAGGCCGCGGCCCACCTCCTGCGCACCGGGCTCGCCCACGCGATCGCCTCGGACGCCCACCCCGGCAGCCGGGGCCACACCCTCCGCCTCGGCTTCGAGCTGGCGCTCCGGGCCGGCGCCTCCTCGGTGCAGGCCTGGCGCCTGACCCAGGCCAACCCCCGGTTCCTCCTGCGCGAGGGGATCCCCCAGGCGCCGTCCCCGGCGACGGCCGCGGCGCTGGCGATGCTCCTCGACTGAGCCCCGCCCCGTCCGGCGGTCGGGGGCGTCAGGTCGCCGGCCGGGGGCTCGCCGGCCCGACCTCGACGGCCTTGGCGTCGGCCAGCGCCCACCCGAGGCGCTCGATCAGCTGGTGGGCGAAGTGCTCGCTCTCGAGGTCGCTCGGGAGCACCCGCTCGGCCATCGTCATGACCGGCTGGGTGGCGTCGGCGGGAAGGGCCTCGACGATGATGCGGGGCATGGCGACCTCCTGGGGGCGTGAAATCACGGACGGACTCCACCCCTGATGATGGGGACGCCGGCTTAATCCGGTGTGAAGATACGGTGCCCTAGACTGCCGCGGATGCCGAACTCCCGCGCCCTCCTCGCCCTCGCCGTCGTCGCCGGAATCGTCCTCGTCGTGATCGCCGGCGTCTACTGGGCCGAGCCGGCGAAGTCCCTCCCGTCGTTCTTCCCCGGCCACGACGCGGCGTCGAGCACCCACCACGTCAAGCACGGGATCGCGGCGTTCGTCGTCGGCCTCGGCTGCTTCGCCCTCGCCTGGTTCCAGAGCGGGCCGAAGACCGCCACCTGAACCCAGCGGGGGTTCAGCCGCCGAGGCTGAACACGAGCAGGCAGATCGTCCCGGCTCCGACGCAGTAGACGCCGAACGGGGTGAGGCGGTTCGTCTCGAAGAAGCGCAGGAGGAACTTGACGGCCACGAACGTCGTCAACCCGGCGGCGACGGCGGCGACGAGCGCCGGGCCCCGAACGCCGTTGCCGGTCGGTCCGAGCAGCTCGGGGAGCTTGAGGGCGGCCGCGGCGCCGATGATCGGCGTGGCCAGGAGAAATCCGTAGCGCGCCGCATCCTCGTTGGAGAGGCCGGCCAGGAGGCCCCCGCCCATGGCGAAGCCCGACCGCGACAGTCCGGGGATCAGCCCGGCGGCCTGGGCGGTCCCGATGAACACCGCCTGGCGCCAGGTGAGCCGCCCGGCGATCTGGTTGAGCTCGCCGGCGGGATCCTCGGGTGACGGCGGACGCCGGCGGAGGCGCTCGAAGATCAGCAGCCCGATCCCGTTGACCACGAGGAACGCCGCGGCGGTGACCGCCGAGGCGAAGAGGTTGCGGAGCGGGTTCTCGAGCACGAGGCCGATGATCCCGACGGGAATCGTCCCGACGACGAGCAGCCACCCGAGACGGGCGTCGTGGTCCTCGGGCCCGATCACCCGGTCGCGCAGGGACCGCCCGAGGCCCCTGAAGATGCGCAGCCAGTCGCCGAGGAAGAACCCGAAGAGGACGATCGCCGTGGCCAGATGCGTGGCGACCAGGAAGGTGATGAAGAACTTGTCGTTCTGATGGATGTTCCACCCGGCCAGGCGCGGGAGGATCACCCCGTGCCCGAGGCTCGAGATCGGGAACGGCTCGGCGATTCCCTGCACCAGCCCGAGCACGATGGCCTGGAAGTAGCTGATCGGGCCGTGCACGCCGGTCGGAGCATATTCGTCGGGCCGGGGGCGCGAGGCCCCCGCGGCCGCGCCGATCGCCGGCACCTTGCCCCGCGGTCCAGCGGCTCTGCGCCGGCGTGGCCCGGGGGGGACCACGGCCGTCGGCTTCGCCCTCGACCGGCGCCGACGGCCAACCGCCCCGGGCGCGAAAGGGGCCCCGGGGCGTTGGTCGGGACGGCCCTCGTGGGCGACCCGAGCGGGAGTCGCCGTGGGTCCGAGAGCTCGCGGGCGAGTTGGTCGGACTCGCCGGAGGAAGTTGACCACCGTGCGGGCCTGCCGGGGTCAAGATCCTGATAACGCTTCCAGCCCGGGCCTTCACGAGATCTTGACAACCCCGTAGCCGCGGGCAGGCACACTGCCATCGGCGAGCGTCTCGGGCCCG
>JAXDHK010000153.1:0-3930 GCA_034664545.1 Solirubrobacteraceae bacterium | reverse complement strand
GCAGCTCCCCGGTCGCGGGATCGAGGATCAGCTCGAAGGCCGCGTCGGGACGTCCGGTCGAGATGCCGACCCCCCGACGCCCGAGCGAGTCCCGGACCGTCCCGTCGAACCGGACTCCCGGGATCAGGGCCGCCGCCCGGTAGAGGGCAACGCGGACCGGACGGGGAACCGGAGACTCGAGTAGGCCCTTGATCGCCTCGAGTGCCGCGACGGCCTCCGATCCGCGCACGGCGTAGGTCCCCGTCATCGTGCCCACCCCCGCGCCCACGCCCGCCGCCTGGCGGGCCTTCGCATCGGCGAGCGTCTGTGCGAACTCGCGGGCGGTGCGGGCCTCGGCCGCGGCCAGGGCGTCGCGGATCCGTCGGTAGAGCGCGTGCGGATCGGCGGGGAGGGCCAGGAGCTCGGGGTAGGTGAAGAGGCCTTGGGGCGGAGGAAAGGTGCCGTCACCCTGGACGGTGTCGTCCGTCGACCCGGGAAATCGAGGCAGGGTCAGGCGCGAGGCCCGCAGGCGGGCCGCGTCCTGCGGGCTGGCCGGGACCGCCGGCCCGGCCGCGACCCTCCGCGTCCGGGTCGTCCCGTCGCGGCCGACCCAGGTCTCGGTCGCCGTCCGCCAGACCACGGTCACCGTCACCGGGCCGTTCAGGGAAGGTGAGGGAAGCGAGTGTGGCCCCGCCGGGCTGACGGGCCCTCCCGGGGGGGACGGCGGGAGCCCCGGGGGCGGTGAGGGAATCGAGTGTGGCCCCGCCGGGCTGACCGGCCCTCCCGGGGGGGACGGCGGGAGCCCCGGGGGGCGAGTGAAGATCGGGACCGGGAGGCGGTTGACGGATGTCGTCCGGGTGTACCAGAACTCCCCGGGACGCACCGACGAAGGCGGACCCGGGCCCCGGGCGGCGGCCTGGGCCGCCCGATCGAGCGCCGCCGTCGCCGCGGCCGAGGTCTCGACCCCGCCGCCGGCGCCGGGGATTCCGGCGATCGCGATCAGTCCGGCGGCCGCTGCGGCCAGGCCCGCGGCGGGAACCAGCCACCGGCGTGGTGGGGCGAGCCGCCGGGGACGCCCGCTGGGATAGAGACGCTCGCGCAGGCGCGCCTCGAGCTCGCCGAGGACCTTCAGGTCGGGTTCGGCCGCCATCAGCCTGACTCGTCCCCGAGACCGGCCTTCGCGGCGGATCCCACGGCCTGAGCCAGTGCGCTCAGGCCGCGCGAGACGCGCATCCGGGCCGCCTGCTCGGAGACGCCGAGACGGGCGGCGACCATCGCGTAGGAGAGCTCGTCGACGACCCGGAGCTCCAGGGCCCGCCGCTGCTCCTCCGAGAGACGGGACAGCTCCTCGGCGAGGAGCGTTCTGACCGAGCCGAGGCCGGCCAGCTCGAGGACGCGCTCGGTCTCCGCCTCGCCGACGACCGGGACCTCGAGCCCGAGGCGCCGGACCAGCCGGTTCTGGGCGTAGCCGCGCCGGCGATATCCGGAGAGCTGATGCGAGGCGATCCCGAACAGCCAGGCGCCGGCCTGGGCGTCCGTGTCGGCGCGGAGCCGGCGCCGGCTGGCGAACGCCTGGGCGAACGTCTCGGCGGTCAGGTCGAGTGCCGCCTCGACGTCGTAGGTACGCCGGGTGAAGAACACGAGCACGGCCCGGGAGTGGTCGCGGTAGAAGGCCGCGAACGCGGCCTCCCCGGCCAGCCACGACCCGGTCCGTCCGCGGCCGTCCTCGGTACGGGTTACGCCCATGTCGGTTAAGTGTCGCGCCGCCGGGAAACGTCACGCACCCGGACACCGGGAGACGCCGTCTGTACCCCCCGTCCTCGGAGGTTCGACCCCCGGGCCGTACTCCGCCCCGCGGACCTCGGCGACACTCAAGATGGATGACGGGTACTCGGCTGACGGCACTCGACGGGTCCTTCCTCCGGGTCGAGAGCCCCGCCGCCCACATGCACGTCGGCTGGAAGGGGTTCTTCGCCCCTCGGTCCGACGGGCGGCCGGTCACCGTGGCGGCGCTCAGGTCCTCGATCGACGGACGCCTCCGCCACGCTCCCCGCTTCCGCCAGCGGCTCGCCTTCCCCCCGGCTGCGATCGCCGAGCCGGTCTGGGTCGACGACGCCCACTTCGACATCGGCGACCACGTCCTCGCCCTCGCCGAGCCCGGCGAGACGATCACCCGGACCCGGTTCGACGAGCTCGCCGACCGAGCGCTCTCCCAGCAGCTCGCCCGGGGCCGGCCGCTCTGGCGCGTCCTCCTCGCCCCCCATCTCGACGACGGGACGATCGGACTGGTGATGCAGGTCCACCACGCGATGGTCGACGGGAAGTCGGCGGTCGAGCTCGCGCTGCTCCTCCTCGACATCTCGGCCGACCAGCCGCTCCCCGCCCCCGAGGACTGGCGCGCCGCCCCGGCCCCGTCGCCGACCCGGCTGGCCCTCGAGGCCCTGGCCGATCGAGGGGGCGAGTCGCTGCGCTTCGCGGGCGGCCTCGCCCGGATGGCGGTCAACCCCGGGCGGGGCATACGCCTGGCCGACACCCTCCGCCGGGCGGCGATGTCGGTTGGCGACGACGTCCTCCGGCCGGCCCCGTCTTCGTTCGTCAACGTCCCGATCGGGCCCCGGCGGACGCTCGTCCACCACACGGCCAACATCGGGCCGCTGCTCGCGGTCAAGCACCGGTTCGGCGCCACCCTCAACGACGTGGCCCTGACCGTCGTCGCCGGAGCCCTCCGCCGGCTGGTCCAGGATGCCGGCGGGTGTCCCGAGCCGCTCCGGGCGATGGTCCCGGTCAGCCTCCGGGGCGTCGAGGAGACGGCCAGCCTGGGCAACCGGATCTCGTTCGTCTTCGTCGACCTCCCGGTCGACCGGACCCACCCCGTCGACCGGCTCCTGGCCGTCCGGGCGGCCAGCCTCGGGTTCAAGCGCGAGGACACCGCCCACTCCCACGAGGCCCTGATCGATGCGATCGGCTTCCTCCCGGGCCCGCTCCGGGGGACCGCCGCCCGCCTGGCGGTCAGATCGAAGCTCTTCAACCTGACCGTCTCGAACGTCCCCGGGCCCCGCCAGCCCGTCTTCCTCCTCGGGGCGGAGATGATCGAGGCCGTACCCGTCGTGCCCCTGGCCGACGACCACGCCCTGTCGGTCGGGATCTTCAGCTACGGACCCAAGCTCGTGTTCGGCTGCTACGCCGACCCGGTCGCCCTTCCGGCCGTAGGCGAGCTTCCCGGCGCCCTCGCCGAGGCCGTGGTCGAGGTCGGGCGACTCGCCCCCCGTCCGGCGGCCCGGTCCCGGGCACGGGCCCGGCGGCGGCGGGGTACCGAGGTCCCGGCCCGGGGGGTCGCCGCCGAGTAGGTCCACATCGGGCCGCCGGACCATCGCCGGGAGTGATCACCGGGCGTGCGCCGCCCCCCCGGACGCCCGCGTCATCCGGCGCGCCTGCCAACGTGTCGACCGATGCCGCATCGAGTCCTCTGGTCGGCCACCCGCGAGCTGGGCAAGGTGCTTCGCGCCACGACGCCCACGCACCGCCGACTGCGCGACCATCTCACCACGATCCTCCTCGCGACCATCGGTGTCGACGCGCTCTGTGCGGTCGCCGCGTTCCTGCTCGAGCGCCACGCCCACCAGACCGAGATCAAGACGCTCGGGAGCGCCGCCTTCTGGACCAGCACGCAACTGCTGACCGTGTCGTCGTCGATCATGAATCCGATCACCCCGGGCGGGCGAATCCTCGATGTCTTCATGGAGATCTACGCGATCACCGTCATCGCGACCCTCGCCGCCGCAACCGGAACCTTTCTCCAGAAACGCGGGCAGGAGATCGAAGACGAACGCTGACGCTCGCGCCTTGACGGGGGCAGGGTGCCAGGATGGGCCGGTGACCGGGACGCATCGCATCGCCGAGTTCGGTTTTCCGGGCGAGCTCCGCGACAGGCTGGCCTCCGCCATCCTGCGG
>JAXDHK010000152.1:0-4072 GCA_034664545.1 Solirubrobacteraceae bacterium | reverse complement strand
ACGAGCACGTCCTGGCCGACGCGGTCCACGAGAACCTCGCCGCGGTCGACCTCGCCGGCGGGCTCGGGCGCCTCGAGCCGCACCTCGTCGGAGACATCCTGTTCGGCGCCGCCGCCCTCGTCGAGCTAGATCGCCGCGCCACCCGGCACATGCTGGGCGCCTGGGCCCGGGGACAGACCTCGCTCCGGTCGCTGGTCGCTGCCCGCTAGACATGGCGAGCAAGGCCGCCGAGCACCCTCCGCATCCCTGAGGGGCGCCGACTCAGCTGGGGACGCTGGTGGATCTGACCGCTTCCACCTGCACCGAACCGAGGCACACAGACGCGAGAGGCCTTGGTCTCAGCTTCACCGATAGGCCTGTCGGTCGTTGGGGGGAATCACCCTGAGGCCGCTCACGCCGGCAACCAGCGCCGACAAGCCCAAGCAGAGCGCGAGGCGAACCGTGGGACGGCCCCCGTCAGGCGGCGTCCGGCGGCTCGGCGGCGCTGGTCGCCCGGAAGCCGACCGTCTTGTGGGTGCCGTCGCAGAACGGGCGCAGCTGGGAGCGACCGCACCGGCAGAGGGCGATCGTCCGCCGGTTGGCGTCGATCGGGTTTCCGTCCTGGTCGCGGATCTCGAAGGCTCCGGTCACGAGATACGGGCCGTCGCGGTAGGGGGTGATCGTCGTCTTCTCGGGCATCGCCCGGCCCACCTACCCGGACCCCGGGCCGGCGCAAACCGCCGCCCGGCCCCGCCTCAGCGGCGGAGCCTCCGTCCGAGGTCGGCGAGGGCGCGGGCGCCGAACCCGACCCCCAGGAGGCGCCGAAACCAGTTGGCCCCGCTGACCACCTCCTGGACCGCCCAGACGACCACGGCCAGCCGGGAGACGAGGGCGGCCCCGGTCCGGGTCGACCCGGAGCTCGACCGGGCGAGGGCCCCGGCGGCCATCGCGACCACGAGTGACCGGTTGGGGAATTGGAGGATCGGAAACCGTCTCGGCACGCAGGCCGGAGGTCTATCAGAGCCTCGGCTCAGCGGTGCGGCTTGGGGTGGCGGTGGCCGGTCGGGATCAGCCCGAAGAGCCCGGTCAGGCCCGAGAGGTAGATCCGGACGCCGTCGGTGACCACCGGGTCGAAGGAGCCGCTCGGCCGGGTGTAGACGACGTGGCCGTCGCGTAGGTCGAGGGCGACCGTCCGGTGGGTGCCGAGGACGGCGAAGTAGACCAGCGCCCCGAGGACGGTCGGCGATCCGGATATCCGTCCGCCGGCCCTGTAGCGCCACCGCACGGCGCCCGACCGGGCGTTCAGGGCGTAGAACGTCCCGTCGTAGGAGCCGATGAACACGGTCGGGCCGACCCCGGCGACCTCGGTCACCGCCGGTGAGGAGTAGACGTAGGAGCCGGTCTGGTGGGCCCAGGCCAGGGACCCGTTGGCCGCGTCGTAGGCGTAGACCCGGCCGTCGGTGCTCCCGAGGAAGATGCGCCCGAAGACGGCGGCCGGCGTCGAGTAGAACGTGCCCCCGCCGATCAGCCCGTTCCCCCCGGTGATCCACAGGCGCCGGCCGTCGGACTCCCGGATCGCCTGGACGTGGCCGCCGTAGTCCCCGAAGTAGAGCCGGCCGCTGGAGAGGGTCGGGCTCGCCTTGACCGCGCCCTGGGCCTGATAGGTCCAGATGACCCGGCCGGAGTGGGCGTTCAGGCCGTAGACGGTCCCGTTCTGCGAGCCCAGGTAGATCCGGCCCCGGTCGAGCAGGGGCGACGACTCGCTCCGGCTCGGGAGGTTGCGGATCCATCGGATCCGCCCGTCGCTCTGGCGCAGGGCGACGACCCGGCCCCGGGAGCCGTGGCCGTAGGTGAGGAGGGTGACGTAGACGCTGTTGCCCGACGCGGCCGGCGAGCTCGCCGCGAGCGTCCCGACCTTCCGCGCCCAGAGCAGCCGGCCGGTCGTCGTGTCGGTCGCGTGGACCACCCCGTCGTCGTCGAGCTGGTAGAGCGCGTGGTGGTCGATGACCGGGGGGAACTCGAGCAGCGCGTGCCCGTAGGCCGTCCACACCCGCCGGAACGGGGGGTGCATCCGGGCGGGGACCGGGGCGACCCGGGCGTGGTCCTTGCTGAAGCCGTAGAGCGGCCAGGCGGCGACGTCGACGCCGGTCGTCGGCTTCGGGGACGGCTGGGCTAGGAACGGGACCCGGGGATGGAACACGCTCCCGGGCCGGCGCTGGTGGTCGACGTAGAGCCCGGCGGCCACGCCGAGGATCACGAGGAGGATCGCCGCGGGGAGGCCGCGACGAAGCAGACGGCTGGTCTTTCGGTTCGGATCGGTCACAGGAGGAGCGCCCGGCATCGGGGCGCCGGCGGGCGCGGGTCCGCCGCCGCCGGCGCGAGGCGGGCGGCGGCGACGGGCGACTCTATGCGGCGCCGGTCGCCGCCGTCGCAGTCGCTACCGGGACGCGCGCCCGGCCAACCCACCCGACCACCGCCGGCACCCGCCCGCCGTGTCAGCCTCGAACGCCGGCGAGCGTAGGTACGGGCAGGTGCCTATGTCAAGGGGCGAGCGTGATCGCCCGGGAAAAGGAAGATGCGAATGCGAAAGTTGGCAGCGATCTTTGTGCTCGGGGTGGCGGCAGCGGTTCCGCTCGTCGCCACCGGGGGGGCCGCCGGTCAAGCCGTGCCCTGTCCTCCCCAGTCCACCTACTCCCCCAACCAGGCCGCGACCACGGCTGCCGCGGCGATCAACGCCGCGACATCGGCTTCCGGCCTCGGGAGCGTCGGGACCGACGGCTCGGTCAAGCTGACCTTCACCTCGTCGGTCTGCGGAGGCTTCCGGCTCGTGCTCCGGGCCAAGGAGATCCGGCCCGGCAACAAGGGCTTCCCCAAGCACGACGGATACACGACCCTGGCCAACGTGCTGACCGTGATCCCGGCCGGCCCGACCACGGTCACCTTCACCCTCACCCAGCGCGGCCTCGACCTCCTCAACTACGCCCGGTCGGCCGGCCAGTCGCTGACCGTGTTCGTCATCGCCCATGTCCGCCCGAGGGGTTCGAACACCTCGAGCGAAGCCATCCAGATCGTCACGGTCAGCTGACGCTCTGAACCCACCATCGCAGGACGAAGGGCCCGGCACCCGCCGGGCCCTTCCGCGTCAGGGAG
Source organism: Solirubrobacteraceae bacterium (assembly GCA_034664545.1). Taxonomy (GTDB): domain Bacteria; phylum Actinomycetota; class Thermoleophilia; order Solirubrobacterales; family Solirubrobacteraceae; genus Palsa-513. Next base: position 943 of record JAXDHK010000152.1, on the reverse strand, counting down.
CCCCCCGCCGGCCTCCTCGGTCAGGCCCCGACCGCTCTCTCAGGCTCCGGCCCCGGCCGCCCAGGATCAGGCTCAGGCCCCGGCCGCCCAGGATCAGGCTCAGGCCCCGACCCTCAGCCTCAGGCCCCGGCCGCCCCGGGGTCAGGCTCAGGCCCCGACCGCTCGTTCAGGCTCAGGCCCCCGAGCGTCAGGCTCAGGCCCCGACCGCCCAGGGGAGGCTGGTCGCGGACCCGAGCCGGGCCCGGAGGGTGGCGGCCCCGGTGACCGGGAGGTTGACCTCGAACACCCGGCCGGCCGGGGCGGTCAGCCGCCGCACCTGGGTCCACGCCCCGCCGGCCCCGCGCCGCTCGACGACGACGACGCCCGACCCGGGCGCGGCCCCCCAGACCCGGACCCGGGCCCGGGTCGCCCGGTGGGCGACGAACGCGAACGAGAAGGCGGTCGCCGCCGGCTTGGGGGACCCGTCGCGGAGGAAGACGCCCGACTGGTAGGTGCTCGCGAAGTCGGGGATCGGGGGGTCGTCGCGGATGTTCAGCCAGACCACCGTGTCGGCCCCCTGGCGCCAGAGGAGCTCGAAGGACTGCTCGAGCCACCGGGCCTGGGTCGCGATCGGGACCCCGTCGGGGTCGGGGGGGTTGCTGTCCCAGGAGAACTCGGTGATCCACAGCCGCTTGGGCGTCCGGGGGAGGACCCGCCCGGTGCGCAGGGCGACCCCGAGGGGGCGGGTCAGCTTGGCCAGGTCGGGGATGGCCACGTCGTCGCGGCCGAGGGCGTGGCTGGCCGGCCCGGCCACGGCGTACGGGTGGTGGGCGAGGACGTCGAAGTGGGCCGGGTTCGGGCAGCTGACCGGCCGCAGCCCGCTCCCCTGGAGGCAGAGCAGCCCCCGGACGAAGAGGGCCGGGAAGAGGCGCTGGCCGCCGGGATTCGGGTCGCCGTAGGGAGC
>JAXDHK010000151.1:0-3073 GCA_034664545.1 Solirubrobacteraceae bacterium | reverse complement strand
AGGTGGCGGAGGTAGCTGGCGAAGAACGCCATCTGATCGGTCCCGGCGATCAGGATCCGGTCGGCCGAGGCGATGGCCTCGATCGCCCGCTCGATGTTCTGGCGGGAGACCTTCCGCGCCGTCTCCTCGACGTTGACGTGGTCGGCGGCCAGGGCCGTCTCGAAGTCGGTCTGGTCGAGCGAGAAGAGCGGGGCCGGGGCGTCGGGTCCCGGGGCCGGGGCGTGGGCCCGGCGGTACTCCTCCCGGGCGGCCTGCTGGAGCTCGGGGAAGCCCTCGAAGCCCAGGGCCTGGGAGAAGCGCACGACGGTCGAGCTCGACGTGTTCGCCCGGCGGGCGAGCTCCTCGGCCGTCCGGAAGGCGGCCTCGTCGAGGTGGTCGATGATGTACTGGGCGACGTCCTTCTGGGAGCGCGAGCACTCGTCGAACCGGGACTGGATGTAGCTCGAGAGCGTCTGGGGAAGCGGGGGCCCGCTCCGCGCCGGGGCGGAGGGGCTGGGAGCGGTCCGTTTCATCAGCGAGCGGTTGTTTCGACGCCTCCCCTCGCTCTTCCTCCCAGACCCCTGATGATCCACCGACCGGCGGGGGGCGCAACTACCCTCCGACGCCATGCGACGCCCGATGCTAGCCACCACCCGGCCCATCGTGCGCCGGACGCCCCGATGAGGGTCGCCGTCGTCGGCGGGGGAGTCTCCGGCATCGTCGCCGCCCACCGGCTCCATCCCCGGCACGAGATCGTCCTCTACGAGGCGGCCGACCGGCTCGGCGGCCACACCAACACGATCACCGTCGACCGGCCCGACGGGACCTGGGAGGTCGACACCGGCTTCATCGTCCTCAACGACCGCAACTACCCCAACTTCAACCGGATCCTCCGGGAGGCCGGGGTGGCGATCCAGCCGACCCACATGGGATTCTCGGTCAAGGGCGAGGACGTCGACTTCGAGTACGCCGGAACCCCCCGGGGCGTCTTCTGCCAGCGCTCCAACCTCCGGGACCCCGTCTTCTGGCGGATGCTCTCCGACCTCCGACGCTTCAATCGCGAGCTCACCGCCCTCGTCGCGGCCGGGGGACAAGGCCCGTCGCTCGGGGAGTGGGTCGACGCCGGCGGTTACTCCCGGGCGTTCATCGACCGCCTGCTCGTCCCCCAGGCCTCGGCGGTCTGGTCGGCCGACCCGGCCGCGATGTGGAGCTTCCCGGTCGGCTTCCTCGCCGAGTTCTTCCACAACCACGGGATGCTCGGCTTTCGCGACCGCCCCCAGTGGCAGACCGTGGTCGGCGGGTCCCAGACCTACGTCGCCGCCCTGACCGCACCCTTCGCCGACCGGATCCGCCTCGCCGCCCCGGTCACCGGGATCACCCGGGACGACGACGGGGTCACCGTCTCGGCCCAGGGCACCACCGAGCATTTCGACCACGTCGTCCTCGCCTGCCACTCAGACCAGGCCCTCGCCGCCCTCGACGACGCCTCCCCGGTCGAGCGCGAGCTCCTCGGGGCCTTCCCCTACCAGGCCAACGAGGCCGTCCTCCACACCGATCGGTCCCTCCTCCCCCGCCGGCGGGCGGCCTGGCAGGCCTGGAACTACCACCTGTTCGCCACCCCCCGGCCGATGACCACGGTCACCTATTACATGAATCACCTCCAGCGATTGACCGCTGCCGAGGACTTCTGCGTATCACTCAACATGACCGACCGAATCGACCCCCGGAAGATCGTCAAGGTCATCCCCTACGCCCACCCCGTCTACACCGCGGCCGGGGTCGCCGCCCAGGCTCGGTGGCGCGAGATCTCCGGCCCTCGACGGACGCACTTCTGTGGCGCATACTGGGGCTGGGGCTTCCACGAGGACGGGGTCGTCTCGGCGCTCCGGGCGTGCGAGGCCCTCGGGGACGGTCGATGACCGCGAGTTGCCTATACGAGGGATGGGTCCGCCACCGCCGGCGCGGGGAGGTCGACCACGAGCTGCGCCTCCCGCTGTTCATGGCCTACCTCGACCTCGACGAGCTCCCCGGCCTCTTCGACGGAATGGCGCTCTGGTCGGCCCGCCGCCCGGCCCCGGCCTGGTTTCGCCGGGCCGACCATCTCGGTGACCCGGCCGAACCGCTCGCCGCCTCCATCCGCGCGGTGGTCGCCGCGCAGACCGGAAACCGCTCCCAGGGACCGATACGACTCCTGACCAACCTCCGCTATCTCGGCCACTGCTTCAACCCGGTCAGCTTCTACTACTGCTTCGACGCCTCGGGCCGGCGGGTCGAGGCGGTGGTGGCCGAGGTCACCAACACCCCGTGGGGCGAGCGCCACGCCTACGTGCTCGGGGCCGATCCCGACCGCCCGCCCGGAGGCGTCGTCCGCGGGCGCTTCGCCAAGGAGTTCCACGTCTCGCCGTTCATGGGGATGGACCACACCTACGACTGGCGCCTGACCGAACCGGGCGACCAGCTGGTCGTCCACATCGACAGCGAGCGGGCCGGGGAGATCGTCTTCGACGCGACGCTCTCGCTCGAGCGCCGGCCCCTCGCCTCGGCGGTCCTCGTCCGCCACCCGGCGCAGACGATGCAGATCGTCACCCAGATCTACGCCCACGCCGTCCGGACGGCGGCGAAGGGGGGCCGGTACCACCCGAATCCGAGCGGGGCGCCCCTGGCCGGCCCGGCCCGCCGGCGTCACGCCCGGAGCTCGCGCGAGCGGCCCACATCCAGCGGCGGGATCCCCTGCCCCCGGCCGGCCCCGATCCCGGCCGCCGAGCCCGAGCCGGTCGGGGCCCGCCGATGAACGACCGGGTCTCACGCCGCCTCGTCCACGCCCTGCTCGGCCGGACGCGCCACGGGTCATTGACCCTCGTCGAGGGCGACAAGACGCTCCGCTTCGGCGACCGGGAGCCGGGCGGCCCGATGGTCACCGTCGACGTCCGGTCGCCCGGCTTCTACCGAGCCCTTCTCGGGGGGTCGATCGGCCTGAGCGACGCCTACATGGACGGGATGTTCGAGTGCGCCGAGCTTCCCGAGCTCGCCCGGCTGGCGGCGCTCAACATGCCCCAGCTCGACGCCTGGCGCCGAGCCCTGCGCCCGGTGGTCG
>JAXDHK010000150.1:0-4133 GCA_034664545.1 Solirubrobacteraceae bacterium | reverse complement strand
GGGTCCCCTGACCGGGGCGCTGGCCGCCGTGGCGATGGCCCGGATCCTCCGGGGTCCCGGCGGGCATGACGACGTGGCGAGCCGGGCGGCCCAGGGATGGTCCTCATCGCCCTGACCCTCGGTGGGGATCGTCGGGGTCGCGACGCGGGCGGGCGGCGACGCCGGGGCCAGCCCGGGCGGCGGCGGAACCGGCGACCCCGGCCGGCGCGGCCGAGCGAGCCCCCGGCCTGAGCGCGGGGGGTCGCAGGCCGTCGTCGTGGCTACCGGCGGGGGCCGCCCGGGATGTTCTCGCCGTACTTGAAGCGGCCCTTCGGCTTGGTCGCCGTCAGCTGCTCGCGCCAGTCGGGCGGGAGTGACCAGGCGGGCGCGGCCGGGGCGGGCGGCGGCGGGGGCGGTGCCTGAGCCTGAGGCTTGGAAGCCTTCCGGGGGAAGCGAAGAGCCATAAGCGATCGACCTTTCTTGTCTCGCGATTGTCTGGACTGAGCCGTCGTCGCGGACGGACTCGGACCCTGGAATGTTTACCCCCCGAGACGGATGTCGTCAACCCCGGATTGCGCCCCGCCGGACCGGCGCCGGAGATCAAACCCGATTGGGTCGGGCGAAGGACGGGCAGGCCCGCTCCGTCCCCGGCCACCCCTAGGAACAGGAGCCCGGTGCCCCGCAGCCGCTGCCATATCGACGCACCGCCCAAACGGGTGTTCGCCGTCCTCTCCGACCCCGGCGCCTACGCCTACTGGGTCGTCGGATCGCGCCGGATCCGCGACGCCGACCCCGACTGGCCGGAGGTCGGGAGCGCCTTCCACCACGCGGTTGGGGTGGGCCCCCTCCGCGTCACCGACCATACGGTGGTCGAGGCGGCCAACCCGCCGCGGATGCTTCGCCTCAAGGCCAAGGCCCGGCCGCTCGGGACGGCGCGGGTCACCCTCGAGCTGCGCCGGCGGGGCCGGGGGACCGTCGTCACGATGACCGAGGGCCCGGGCGACATGCTGACCGCGCTGGTCTTCGGCCCGTTGACCCGCCTGCTCGTCCGCCGGCGCAACGACTGGTCACTCGAGCGCCTCAAGGAGCTGGCCGAGGGGCGGGTCGAGATGGAGGACACCGACCGGCCGTCGCGCTGGGACGTCAGGCGCCGCCGCCCGGCCGCCGACGACGACCAGTGAGCGCCGACGCCGTCGTCATCGGCGCCGGCCAGAACGGCCTCGTCGCCGCCAACCTCCTCGCCGACGCCGGCTGGGACGTCGTCGTGCTCGAGGCCGGCCGCCACCCGGGCGGAAGCGTTCGATCGGCCGAGATGATCGAGCCCGGCTTCGTCAACGACCTCTTCTCCTCGTTCTATCCCCTCGGCGCCGCCTCCCCCCACATCCGCGGCCTCGGGCTCGAGGACTACGGGCTGGAGTGGATCAGGAGCGACACGGTCGTCGCCCACCCGATGCCCGACGGGGGCTGTCCGATCCTGGCCACCGACCTCGACCGGACCGCCGCGTCGCTCGAGGCGTTCGCCGCCGGCGACGGCGACGCCTGGCGCGAGCTCTACCGGCTCTGGGAGCGCGTCGGCGACCACCTCCTCGGGACCCTGTTCGACCCGTTCCCGCCGATCGGCTCGGGCCTGCGCCTGGCCGGCCGCCTCGGCCCGAGCGAGCTCGTCGACTTCATCCGCTTCTCGCTGCTCACCGTCCGCCGGATGGGCGAGGAGAGCTTCCGGGGCCCGGGGGGACGGGTGCTCCTCGCCGGGAGCGCCCTCCACGCCGACCTCGGCCCCGACACCCCGCCGAGCGGGACCTTCGGATGGGTCCTCAGCGGGCTCGGCCAGGAGCGGGGCTTCCCCGTCCCCAAGGGGGGCGCCGGACAGCTGACCGCGGCGATGGTCGAGCGGCTCGTCGCCCGCGGCGGGCGGATCCTCTTCGACCAGGAGGTGTCCTCGATCGTGGTGCGCCGGGGACGGGCGACCGGGGTGGCCACGCGCGCCGGCGAGACCTACGGGGCTCGCCGGGCGGTCCTGGCCGACGTCGGCGCCCCCCAGCTCTACGGGCGCCTGGTCGACCGGGAGCACCTTCCGGCCGGGGTGCTCGACGCCCTCGGCCGGTTCGAGTACGACAGCTCGACGGTCAAGGTCGACTGGACGCTCGACCGTCCGATCCCCTGGGCGGCCGAGCCGGCCCGGTCGGCCGGGACGATTCACGTCGGCGACGGGGTCGACGCCCTCGCCAAGCATTCGGGCGAGCTCGCCCGCGGGCTCGTGCCCGAGCACCCCTACCTCGTGATGGGCCAGTACGCCCACTTCGATCCGACCCGGGCCCCCGGCGGGGCCGACACCGCCTGGGCCTACACCCACGTCCCCCAGCGGATCAAGGCCGACGCCGGCGAGGCGGGGATCACCGGCCGGTGGGACGAATCGGACACCGACCGCATCGCCGCGCGGATCGAGGCCGAGATCGAGGCCCTGGCCCCGGGCTTCCGCGAGCTGATCCGCGGGCGGCACGTCTTCACCCCCCCGACGATGGAGGCCGCCAACGCCAACCTCGTCGGGGGCGCGATCAACGGGGGGACCTCCCAGCTCCACCAGCAGTTCATCTTCCGCCCGACCGCCGGCCTGGCCGGGCCCCACACCCCGGTGCGCCGGCTGTTCCTCGCCTCCGCCTCCGCCCATCCCGGGGGCGGCGTCCACGGCACCTGCGGGGCGAACGCGGCCCGGGCGGCGCTCGGCCTCCGCCGCGGTCAGCTCAAGCTCCCGCTCATGGGCCTGCTCGTCCGCGCGATCCAGCGCTGAGGCCCGGCGCGACTCCGGGCGGCGGGGGCGGGGATGCCCCGGCGGGAGCCGCCGCGCGGCGGACCCCGAGCTCCACGGCGATCAGGGCGGCGGCGATCGGGACCGTCGCCGGGAGCTCGGGCACGAGCAGGAAGAGGAGGTCGAAGGCGAGCGCGAAGCTCGCGGCCAGGAGGCCGGCCCGCCGCTGGAGCGGCCGGGCGGACGCGAGGAGGGCACCGAGGGCGGCGGCGATGAAGAGGTCCCCGTACCCCATCTGAGCCGAGCCGAGGACGACGCGTTGGAGCTGGGGCAGCCCGGCCGCGGGCGCCGCCGCGTCGAGCACCCGGTTCGGGGCCTGGAGGAGGTCGCCGGCGACGAGGACCGCGTCGAGCACCGCCATCGCGATGATCCCGCCCGCCAGCCACCGGGGCGGGGCGACGGCGGCGAGGAAACCGCCGAGGGCCACGCAGCTCAGCCCGGCAAGGACGAGGCCCGCGGCCTCCCCGGCCAGCGACGCCGGGGCGGCCCAGGCCAGGGCGAACAGCGGGACGACGGCCACGGCCCGGACCGGCGCCGCCCCGCGGGCGGCCCGACCGAGGGCGAGCGCCGCGAGGACGGGCACCCCGACCAGGGCCGCGTAGGTGAGCGCCTGGGCCGCCCCGCCGGCCGCGCTGATCCCGGCGACCACCGCACCGACCGACGCCGCGGGCACGAGCGCCCACCACCGGCTGCGCAGGCGGCCGAGGAACGGGTACGGAGCCGGGGCGGGGAGCAGGACGATCCCGCCCTGGGCGAGCGAGAGGCCGGCGATCGAGACCCAGAACGCCAGCACTACGGGTGACCGTGGGGTCTAGGGCTCGGTTCCGAGCCTCCCGTGGGGGGCCGGCGCCGGGCTGGGCGTGATCTGGCGCCGCGCGGGAGGCGCCCCCGTGCCGGTGGCATCTGGGCTGGGGCCGGGGGGCGCCGGCCGCGTCCGGATGCCGCCAGACCCCACGCGACCTGAGGAACGGTGGGCCTGGCTTAGGCGACGGCGGCGGCGGCGGCGGCGGATCCCGGCGCCTGCGCCTGCGCGCCGGGTGCATCCGGGCGGCGCAGGCGCCAGAGGGCGTCGTCGCCGAGCGGGGTCCGGGTGACCGTCCCGGTGCAGGCCAGCTCGACCAGCGCCTGCTCGGCCGCCGTCCGATCGGGGGCGTCGAGCCCGCCCGCCATCACCGCGGCGACCTCCTGGGTGGTCAGGCCGCCGGGGAAGCGTTCGAGCACCGGCCGGGGATCCTCGGGCGGCGGGGTCCGCTCGAGCGTGACGTCGAGGTTGGCGATGACCACGTCGTAGGCCTCGATCGGCTGGAAGCCCCCGGCTTCGAGGCGGCGGCCGTCCTGCTCGAAGATC
>JAXDHK010000149.1:0-7523 GCA_034664545.1 Solirubrobacteraceae bacterium | reverse complement strand
GCCGCCTCGGCTCGCCCGGTGAGGACGGCGTCGGGCGCCTGCCCGAGCCCGCCGACCTCCTCGCCGCCTGCGAGTCCGCCCTCGCCCCCGGCCCGTGGACCGGCCTCCGGGTCCTCGTCACCGCCGGGGGGACCCGCGAGCCGATCGACTCCGTCCGCTTCGTCGGCAACCGGTCGTCCGGCCGGATGGGCTTCGCCCTGGCCGACGCGGCCGCCGCCCGGGGGGCGACCGTCACCGCCGTGGCCGCCAACGTCGGCCTCCCCCGGAACCCGGCCGTCCGGTATCTCGACGTCACGTCCGCCGCCGAGCTCCAGGCCGCCTGCCTCGCCGAGTTCCCGGCGACCGACGTCCTCCTCATGGCCGCCGCCGTCGCCGACTTCCGCCCGGCCCTGGCCCGGGACGGGAAGATCGCCAAGGCCGACCACGACGGCGGCCTGAGCATCGAGCTCGAGCCGACGACCGACGTCCTCGGCCTCATGGCCGAACAACGACACCCTGGGCAGACCCTGGTCGGATTTGCCGCCGAGCACGGCTCAGAAGAACACGAACGGGCGCGCGGGAAGCTCGTACGCAAGCGGATCGACGCGATCGTCCTCAACGACATCTCGGGCTCGGAGACCGGGTTCGACGCCCCCGAGAACGAGGTCGCCATCCTGACCGCCGACACCGTGGAGACGGTCGACCGGACCGGAAAGCCCGAGGTCGCCCGGGCCATCCTCGACGCCGTCGACCGCCTGAGACTGCGTCAACCCGGGCTGCACGCCGGTGGTATGCTCGATTGACAGCTTTCGCGCCCGCCGGAACTCGGCGACCTCGATTCGAAAGTGGGCGCTCGCCCGCTTTTTTTACGCCATGAACCAACTCCAGAACGAAATCGAAACCAGGCTCCAGGCCCCGATCCCCGGGCTCGATGTCCTGCTCGTCGAGCAGTCCGGCGAGACCCTCCGCCTGTTCATCGACCACCCCGACGGCGTGACCCTCGCCCTCTGCGAGCGGGTCACCCACGAGCTCGGCGACCTCCGGGAGCGCTACGCGATCGAGGTCTCCTCACCCGGGCCCAAGCGCCCCCTGACCAAGCCCGAGCACTTCCGCCGCTTCGTCGGCCGGCGCGCTCGCCTCCGGACCGCCGCCGACTGCGAGCTCGCCCCGAACCGGAGCCTGACCGGCGAGCTGGTCGGCGCCTCCGAGCGCGAGGTCACGATCGCCGCCCCCGAGGGGGTCCTGGCGATCCCCTACAGCGCCATCAAACGATCCCACCTCGTCGAGGAGTAGGCCTATGTCACGCGAGATCTTGGACGCGATGCACGCGCTCGCGCGCGAGAAGGGCATCGAGCCGGAGAAGCTGATGGTCGCGCTCGAGGACGCGCTGCTCTCGGCCTACAAGAAGCAGCCCAGCGCCGCCAAGTACGCCCGGGTCGAGATCGACCGGGAGACCGCCGACTTCCGGGTCATCGAGCTGATCATCCCCGAGCGCCTCGAGGCCCACCTGATCGTCGAGACCATCGACGAGGCCACGACCGTCGATCCCGAGACCGGCGAGATGCGCGAGCCCGAGGATCCCGAGATCGACCCGGCCAAGTTCGCCGAGTATCGGGACCAGATCGAGGAGCGCGACGTCACCCCCGACGACTTCGGCCGGATCGCCGCCCAGACGGCCAAGCAGGTGATCCTCCAGCGGATCCGCGAGGCCGAGCGGGACATGATGTACGAGGAGTACCGCGACCGGGTCGGCGAGCTGATCACCGGCATCGTCCAGCAGTCGGACTCCCGGTACACCCTCGTCCAGCTCCGGGAGCGGGTCGAGGCCCTCCTGCCCAAGTCCGAGCAGGTCGACGGCGAGCGCTACGACCACTCCCAGCGGATCAAGGCCGTGATCAAGGAGGTCTCCCCGTCGACCAAGGGCCCGTCGATCATCGTCTCCCGGCGGGACACCGAGCTGATCAAGAAGCTCTTCGAGCTCGAGGTCCCCGAGATCGCCGACGGCCTCGTCGAGATCGCCAACGTCGCCCGGGAGCCGGGCTACCGGTCGAAGATCGCCGTCATCTCCCATGCCGACGGCGTCGACCCGGTCGGCGCCTGCGTCGGGCCCCGGGGGTCCCGGGTCCGGATGGTCGTCTCCGAGCTCCGGGGCGAGAAGATCGACATCATTCCCTACAACGACGAGCCCGCCCGCTTCGTCGCCAAGGCCCTCTCCCCGGCCCGGGTCCGGGAGGTCCTGGTCGACGACGACGCCAAGCAGGCCACGGTCATCGTCCCCGACGACCAGCTCTCCCTGGCCATCGGCCGCGAGGGCCAGAACGCCCGCCTCGCCGCCCGCCTGACCGGCTGGCGGGTCGACATCAAGTCCGAGAGCGAGTTCGCCGCCGAGGAGGCCGAGCACGGCTACGAGGAGGAGGACGTCCAGGGCCGGTGCGCCGCCGTCATGTCGACCGGTCGCCGCTGCCCCAACGCCTCGCTCCCCGGCTCCCGCTACTGCGGCCTCGAGTCCCATCAGGCCCTCGAGGGCACCGGCTCCGACCAGGTCGTCAGCGCCGCCCCGTCTGCCGAGCAAGCGTCCTAGTGACGGACCACTAAGCGTGGGTCGCCGCCCAGCCGAACCGCACCGGCGGTGCGTCGGATGCGGACGCTCGGCGGCCAAGCCCGAGCTCGTCCGCCTCGTCGCCGCCGACGGCTTCGCCGTCCCCGACCCCGCGGGCCGGATGGCGGGTCGGGGCGCCTACGTCTGCCGGGCGGCCTCGTCGGAGCCGGACCCCGCCTGCCTCGACCGCGCCATCCGCCGCGGGGGACTCGCCCGGGCCCTGAGGCGCCCGGTGAAGATCGCCCCCGACGTCCGGGCCGGCGCCCTCCCCGGCGCCACCGGCGCGCCCCTGGCAAACCGCCTAGAATCGATCGACTGATGGCAAAGAAACGCGTACACGAGCTGGCCAAGGAGCACGGCATGTCGAGCAAGGACGTGCTCGCCAAGCTCCATGCCGCCGGCATCGAGGTCAAGGCTCCGGCCTCGGCCGTCGACGAGGCCCAGGCCCGGGCCGCCCTGACCGGAAACGGGGCCGCCCGCGCCGCCCAGGCCGCCGCCGCGGCTGCCGCCGCTGCCGCCGGCCCGGTGGCAGCCGCCCCGTCCGCCCCGCCGGCGTCCGCCCCGGTCCCCGGTGGCCCCGGGCCCGCCCCCGGGTCCCCGGGCGGTCCGTCCTCGGCCGGCGCCGAGCAGCAGCGCTCCCGGCCGACCCGGGACTCCCGGACCGGCGAGCGCGCCCCGGCCGCGGCCACCGGGCCGGGCGGCCGCCGCCGCGTCGTGATCGACTCCCAGGCCTCCCGCCGGTCGAACGCCGGCCCGGCCAACCAGCCCCAGCGCCGGCCCCAGCGCCGGGGCCGCCGCCGGCGGGGAAGCTACGACGACACGATCGCCCCGATCGACAACAGCGCCCTCGAGGCGATCGACCTCGTCCGGGTCAACTCGGGCTCGACCGTCAAGGACGTCGCCGAGTACTTCGGCGTCCCCGTCCCCGAGGTCATCAAGAAGCTGATGGGCCTCGGCGAGATGGCCACCCTGACCCAGACCCTGTCCGACGACGCGATCCAGGTCCTGGCCGAGGGCTTCAACAAGCAGGTCGAGATCGTCCACGCCGCCGACGACGTCAGCGTCGAGCCGACCTTCGAGGACGCCGAGGACCAGCTCGTCGAGCGCCCCCCGGTCGTCGTGATCATGGGCCACGTCGACCACGGGAAGACCTCCCTGCTCGACGCCATCCGCCAGACCTCGGTCACCGCCGGGGAGGCCGGGGGCATCACCCAGCACATCGGGGCCTACCAGGTCCAGCACAGCGGCCGGGCCATCACCTTCCTCGACACCCCGGGCCACGAGGCGTTCACCGCCATGCGCGCCCGGGGGGCCCAGGTCACCGACATCGCGGTGATCGTGGTCGCCGCCGACGACGGGGTCAAGCCCCAGACGGTCGAGGCGATCGACCACGCCCGGGCGGCCGACGTCCCGATGATCGTCGCGGTCAACAAGATCGACAAGGAGGGCGCCGACCCGACCCGGGTGCGCACCGAGATGACCACTCGGGGCCTCCAGCCGGCCGAGTGGGGCGGGGACGTCGAGTTCGTCGACGTCTCGGCTCGGACCAAGTCCGGCCTGGACGAGCTGCGCGACATGATCCAGGTCGTCGCCGAGCTCGAGGAGCTCAAGGCGAACCCGTCGGCCGAGGCCTCGGGCGCCGTGGTCGAGTCCCGCCTCGACCCCGGCCGGGGTCCGGTGGTGACGATCCTCATCCAGCGGGGCACCCTCCGGGTCGGCGACGCCCTCGTCGCCGGGGCCAGCTTCGGCCGGGTCCGGGCGATGCACGACTTCCAGGGCGGCCGGGTCAAGCGGGCCCGTCCGGGCGAGCCGGTCGAGGTCCTCGGCTTCGACGGGGTTCCCGAGGCCGGGGAGTACGTCCGGGTCGTCGAGAACGAGCGCCGGGCCCGCCAGCTCGCCGGGGAGCGGGCCAACCGCCTCAAGACCGAGGCCCTGGCCCGCCGGTCGGGCCGGAAGATCTCCCTCGAGGACGTCTTCCGCCTGGCCCAGGAGGGGGCGGTCAAGGACCTCAACCTCGTGCTCAAGGCCGACGTCTCCGGGTCGCTCGAGGCCGTCGAGGACGAGATCGCCAAGCTCCCCCAGGACGAGGTCTCGGTCAACATCATCCACCGGGGGGTCGGCGGGATCAACGAGTCCGATGTCATGCTCGCGGCCGCCTCGAACGCCATCATCCTCGCCTTCAACGTCCGCCCGGTCGGGGAGGCCCGGTCGCTCGCCGACCGGGAGGGCATCCAGATCCGGGGGTACGCCGTCATCTACAAGGCGATCGAGGAGCTCCGGGCCGCGATGGAGGGCATGCTCGACCCCGAGGAGGTCGAGGACACCCTCGGCCAGGTCGAGATCCGCCAGACCTTCCGGGCCTCGAAGATCGGGACGATCGCCGGGTCCTTCGTCACCGAGGGGAAGATCACCCGGGGGTCGCGGGTCCGGCTCGTCCGGGACGGGACGGTCGTCGCCGACACGACGATCGCCAGCCTCCGCCGGTTCAACGACGACGTCCGCGAGGTCAGCGCCGGGTTCGAGTGCGGGATCGTCCTCAACAACTTCCAGGACGTCAAGGAGGGCGACATGCTCGAGGTCTACGCGACGCGCCAGGTCGAGCGAGAGCTCGCCTGACCGGCGAGCCGGGCTCGGGATATGGGCAGCGACCGCATGCGCCGGGTCGACCGGGCGATCCGACAGGTTCTCGCCGACGCGGTCGCCGCCCCGCTCAAGGACCCCCGGGTCGGGTTCGTCACGGTGACCGACGTCCGCACGACCCAGGACCTGACCCTCGGCCGGGTCTACGTCAGCGTGCTCGGGGACGAGGACGACCGGGAGAGCACGCTCGCCGGGCTCCGCCACGCCCACGGCCATCTCCAGGCCTGCGTCGCCCGGGAGCTCAAGCTCAAGCGGACCCCGGCCCTCGAGTTCATCTACGACGACACCGCCGACCGGGCCCTCCGGGTCGACCGGCTGATCGAGGAGGGCGCGGCATGACCCGGGCCGGGCGAACCGGATGACCGGGGTCGACCTCGAGCCCGCGACGGCCGCGACCCGCCGGCGGGTGGTCGAGGAGATCCGGGCGGCCGACCGGTTCGTCCTCGTCACCCACGAGCACCCCGACGGGGACGCCCTCGGGTCGCTGATCGGGATGCAGGCGCTCCTCCGGGCGCTCGGCAAGGACTCGATCATGTTCGTCGCCGCCGACGAGTTCCCCCTTCCCCGGGAGTACCGGTTCTTCGAGCTCGACGGCCTCTCGAGCGTGATCCCGGCCGACCTCGAAACGAGGACGGCGATCTTCCTCGACTGCGGGAACATCGAGCGCAACCCGGCCCACGTCCTCCGGGACGTCGAGCCCCTGGTTAACCTCGACCACCACCACGACAACACCCACTTCGGGACGGTCAACCACGTCGTCCCCGAGGCGTCGTGCACGGCCGAGATCGTCTGGGACCTGATCCGCGCGCTCGACGTCGAGCTGACCCCCCCGATGGCGGACGCCCTCTACGTCGGCCTGGTCACCGACACCGGCCGCTTCTCCTACGAGAACACCGGGCCCCGGGCCCACCGGATGGCGGCCGAGCTGATCGAGGCCGGGGTCGACGTCGCGGCGATGTACCGCCAGATCTACGAGGGCATGCCCTTCGCCAAGCTCGAGCTCCTCCGCCGGGCCCTCCAGCGCGTCGTCCGCTACGACGCCGGCCGCCTGGCCGTGGCCTTCCTGACCGCCCGGGACTACGCCGAGTCCGGGGCCGAGGAGAGCTACTCGGAGGGCATCATCGACCACCTCCGGGCGGTCGAGGGGACCAAGGTCGCCGTGCTCGTCCGCGAGCTCCTGACCGGGGAGCGGGCCGGACAGCACAAGGTCTCGCTCCGGGCGACCGGCGACGACGTCGACGTCTCGGCGATCGCCCGGGCCCACGGGGGCGGGGGCCACCGGCGGGCGGCCGGCTTCAACACCGACCAGTCGATCCCCGAGCTGGTCGAGGACCTCCGGACCCAGCTGGCCGAGCGTCTGGGAGGCGGCGTCCCGTCGACGGCCTGATCCTCGCCGACAAGCCGGCGGGCATCACCTCCCACGACATGGTCGCCCGGGCCCGGCGGGCGCTCGGGAAGCGGCGGGTCGGCCACGCCGGGACGCTCGACCCGTTCGCCACCGGCCTGCTGATCCTCCTGATCGGCCGGGCGACCCGGGTCCAGCGCTACCTGATGGAGCTGCCGAAGACCTACGAGGTCGTGGCCCGGTTCGGGGCGACCTCGACCACCGGCGACCCGGAAGGTGACATCACCGAGACCGGTGTTCTTCCGGAGCCGGATCTGGTGCTCCCGGGAGGGCTCGTCCGGCAGCGTCCACCTGCACATTCGGCCGTGAAGATCGACGGCGAGCGAGCCTACGCCCGGGCCCGGCGGGGGGAGGACGTCGTGACCGCCGAGCGGACGGTCGAGGTCCACGCGTTCGACGAGCTCTGGCGCGAGGGCGATCGGGCGGGATTCCGGATCGTCTGCTCGTCGGGGACCTACGTCCGGTCGCTGGTCGCCGACCTCGGTGACGCCTACTGCCTCGAGCTCCGCCGGACCGCGATCGGTCCGTTCGGGGTCGACGGGGGGTGGCCGGGGCACGGGCGGGCCGAGGTCCTCGACCTGGCCGACGGCCTCGGCCGGATCATGCCCGTCGTCGAGCTCGACGGCGAGGAGGCGGCGGGCGCCGCCCACGGTCGCCCGGTCGCCCGGGCCGCCATGGCTCCCGGGGCCGCGCTGCTCGTCGACGCGTCCGGGCCGATCGCCGTCGCCGAGGAGCGCGACGGCGGGGGGCTGCGGCCGGTCGTCGGGTTCCGGGGCTAGCGGTCAGCCTCGCAATTGCCTTGGCGCCTGGCGGCGTCCGGACGCGCCTGGCGCCACCCGCCCGTCAGCCCCCGTGCCGCCAAGCACGCCGGCTGACACCGTGCGTCGCCAGATCACGCCC
>JAXDHK010000148.1:0-14458 GCA_034664545.1 Solirubrobacteraceae bacterium | reverse complement strand
GGCCCTCCCCCGGCCGACCGGCCCTCCCCCGGCCGACCGGCCCTCCCCGGCCGGCCTCGGCCTGGCCGCACCGACCCTGCCCTACCAGGCCGATCGCCGGCCGACCCGGCCCTCCCCGGCCGACCCCGCCTAGCCGGCCAACCCCGCCCCGGCGCCTACTCCGGCCGGCGGGCCCGATCCGAGACGACGAGCAGCAACGCGAGGAGGACGAAGTTCATGACCACCGACGACCCCCCGTAGGCGACGAACGGCAGGGTGACGCCGGTCAGGGGGATCAACCGGGTGACCCCGCCCACGATCACGAAGACCTGGATGGCAACGACGAACGACAGCCCCGTGGCCAGGAGCTTCGAGAACGAGTCCCGGGCCAGGGTCGCCGTCTTCAGGCCCCGGGCGACCAGGAGCAGGTAGGTCAGGAGGAGCCCGCTCGCCCCGACCAGGCCCGTCTCGTTGGTGATCACCGCATAGATGAAGTCGCTCTGCGGGACCGGGAGGATCGGGTGGCCCTTCGAGAGCTCGAGCAGCGACTGGTCGAAGCCAGTCCCGAGGAGGCCTCCGTCCGCCTGGGCGAACAGCGACTGGGCCAGCTGGTAGCTCCCCCCCGGGTTCTTGGCGTAGAGCACCGGATCGAACGGGTGCTCCCAGGCCAGCACCCGGTCGTGGACGTGGGGGACGTGGCCGGCCACGAACCACGCCCCCAGGGCAAACAGGACGAGGCCGGCCAGCGGGAACGACAGCCGCCCGGTCGCCACGTAGAGCAGGGCGAGGATGACCCCGAAGAACATCAGCGACGTCCCGAGCTCCCGGGTCAGGATCAGCATCGCCATCGCCGCTCCCCACACCACCAGCAGCGGGCCGAACTGCTTCATCGGCGGGATCGTCAGGCCCAGGAGGTTCCGTCCGCCCGTGACCAGGAGCTGGCGATTGTCGCGCAGGTACGACGCCAGGAAGACGACGATCGCGATCTTGGCGAACTCCGACGGCTGGAAGGCGATCGGGCCGACCTTGATGTTCAGGTAGGCCCCGTTGACCTGCTGGCCGATGCCCGGCAGCCGGGGGATCACCAGCCCGACGATCCCGGCCAGGGCGATCGTGTACCGGTAGCGCTCGAGCACGGCGTAGCGGCCCTCCCGCAGGAGCACGATCGTCACCCCGAACAGGATCAGGCCGACCACGAACCACTGGGCCTGCTGGCGGGCCAGGGTCGGGTCGATCCGGTAGAGCATGACCAGGCCGAAGCTGGCCAGGGCCGCCGCCAGCGGCAGCAGGTACGGATCGGCGTCCGGGAGCACGAACCGGACCACGACGTGGGCGGCCACGCACAGGGCCAGGAAGAAGAGCCCGTAGGTGAGCGAGACGTTCGACAGCCGGCTCTCGCTCTGGACGAAGATCGCCGCGAAGCCCCCGGTGATCAGGAGCGCCGCCGGAATCAGCCCGAGGAGCTCCCTGTTGCGCGCGCTGAGCAAGCCCCGATCCTAGCCGTATGATGTCGACCCGCGCAGGGCGTCCACTCCCGACGTTGAAGGTTGACCCCACGGCCCGACTGCGCCCGACCGCCCAGATCACCGTCTATGTTGGGCCCCGCCCCCTGCCCCGTCCCCTGAGCTGATCGATGCCGTTCGAGCCCTTCCAGCACGCCGGCGGGACGCGCAAGCGATTCCTGATCGGCAGCCTCCTCATCGTCGCCCTCGTCGCGACGGCGACGATCGCCGCCGTCCTGCTCGAGGTCGGCCACATCAAGAGCTACTTCCCCCGGCCGACGATCGGCGCCCCCGCGATCAAGGAGATCACCCCCGTCGCCGCCGGCGCCCCCGAGACCATCCTCATCATCGGCTCCGACAAGCGCGCCCTCTCGACCAGTCGCCTCGACCGGGCCTCCCCGCCCCACTCCGACACGATGATCCTGATCCGCCTCGATCCCAACCAGCACCAGACCTCCGTGCTCTCGGTCCCCCGCGACCTCAAGACCCAGTTCACCACCGACACCGGCCGGCCCCACATCGACAAGATCAACGCCGCCTACACGATGGGCGGCTCCGCCCTCACCGCCGCCACGATCAAGGCCACCCTCCCCGGGCTCGAGATCAACCACATCATCGACATCAACTTCAAGGGCTTCCGCAAGGTGATCGACGCGATCGGCTGCGTCTACATCTTCGTCGACCGCCACTACTACAACCAGAACCTCGGGACCGTGGCCACCAACTTCTCGAACATCGACATCCCCCCCGGCTACCAGCGGCTCTGCGGCCAGACCGCGCTCGACTACGCCCGCTACCGCCACACCGACTCCGACTACCTCCGGGTTGCCCGCCAGCAGGACTTCATCCGTCAGGCCAAGCAGCAGGTCGGGGTCCAGAAGCTCTTCGACAACCAGGACAAGCTCCTCCAGGCCCTCCAGCACGCCGTCCAGACCGACATCCACGGGAGCGCCGTCCTCCACCTCATCAACCTCACCCTCTTCTCTCTCGGCCGCCCCCTCCGGCAGGTCCCCTTCCAGTCGACGATCGGCCCCTCCTACGTCACGGCGACCCCCGAGCAGATCGCCGCCACCGTCAACGACTTCCTCTACACCGATCCCGGCCCCGTCCACGTCCGCCTCAAGCGCCCCCGTCGCGGCGCCCCCGCCCCCGGCCTCGGGCTGAGCCCGACCCCGGCCTCCGACATCGGGCTGGCCAACGCCGCCTCCGTCGGCCTGCCCATCAAGCTCTACGCCCCCCGCCAGCGGGTCGGTGGGCTCGGGACGCCCGACATCGTCCGGGCCTACACGCTCCGCGACGAGAAGAACGTCAAGCACCGCGCCTACGTCATCTCGATCTCCCGGGGCCTCGTCGGCGAGTACTACGGCGTCGAGGGGACCAACTGGATGAACCCGCCCATCCTCGTCGGCCAGCACCAGACCCGCAAGATCGCCGGGCGCAGCTACGACCTCTACGTAGACGGCGGCCACATCCGGCTCGTCGCCTGGCGAAGCTCCAACGCCGTCTACTGGTTGAGCAACACCCTCCGGGACTCGCTGACCAACCAGCAGATGCTCGCCGTCGCCCAGACCGCCGGCCCCGTGAACTGACCCTCGGCCCCGGCCCCCGCCCGACCGCCCCTTCGGCGCGCCGCGGCCCCCCTCGGCCGAGCGTGGCCGCGAACCCGGGCCCCCGGCCCTCCGAGCCCACGGCCCGGCCCGGCGACCCCCGCTCCTAGGAAACCCCGTCGAGAGCCGCGTTCACCAGCGCATCGGCGTCCACGTTCTCCGCCCGGGGGACCGACCGGATCGACCACCGCTCGAAGCCCGCCAACGCCGCCCGCGCCTGCGCATGGAGCGGCTTCATGTCGGCGTGCTTGACCTTGTAGCGACCGGTCACCTGCTTGGCGACCAGCTCCGAGTCGTTGATCACCTCGACCTCCCGGGCCCCGAGCTCCCGAGCCCGCTCGAGCCCGAGGAGCAGCGCCCGGTACTCGGCCACGTTGTTGGTCGCCCGGCCGAGCGTCCGGCTCGCCTCGGCGACCAGGTTCCCATCCGGGGTGCGCAGGACGGCTCCGGCGGCCGCCGGCCCCGGGTTTCCCCGCGACCCCCCGTCGACGTGGACGACCAGCTTCACCGGAGGCGCCCCCCGGCCCCGCCCCCGCCCTCCATCCGCCTACTCGCCTTCGAGCGGCGGCAGGTCCCCGGCGATCCGCCGGCGCCGGCGGTCGCGCAGTTCCCGGCGCTGTCCGTCCGGCGTCTCCGCCCCCTGCCCCCGGCGCGCGGTCTTGCGCTGGTCGATGATCACCGTCACGTTCGGATCGTCGGCGTAGTGCTTCGTCAACTTCTCGAACAGCTCGTCGGCCAGCTCGGGTGGGACCACGCAGAAGATCATCGCGGTCGCCAGCATAGTCGTTCCCCCGGGTCGAACCGCCCCCCGCCGACCGGGCTCGGCGGAGCTCAGCCGGTCCCGAGGGCGAGCGCCCCGCGGCCGTCGGCCACGGCGTTGGCCACCGGCAGATCCTCGCCCAGCTCACTCAGCTCGTACCCCTGCCCGAGCAGCCGGACGGCGTGGGGCTCGTCGGCCAGATCGACCTCATAGCGATACCAGCAGAGCTCCCAGGCCACGACGATCTCGACCAGCGCCCCGTCGTCGGCCCGGGCCTGGACCGACACCTCCGGGGCCCCGAGCGACCGGGCGACTCCCGAGACGGTCTTCGTGTGCTCGCTCTTGTTGAACAGCTCGAGCGCCCGGGAGACCTTCAGCTCGGCGTTGGTCGGGACGGCGTGGATCTCCCGCGCCTCGGCGGCCGCCGGGCGCCGGGCCGGCTCCGGGATCTCGTCGTCGCGCTCCGGGACCTGGGCCACCGTCTCGAACCGCGAGCGCAGCCGGCCGACCAGCGACCGGGCCCGCTCACCCCCCCGCGGCCGGGGGGCCAGCGCGGCGTCGGCCCCGTCGCGGATCCATCCCTCGTGGGCGGCCCGGGTCGTGCACAGCTCGCAGACGTTCCGGCGGGCCCCACCCGCGATGAACACGTTGGCGTGCTCCCCCCGCAGGAGCGACCGGCCGCAGACGGCGCACATCAGCGGGGCCTGGCTGGTGTCGAGCTGGCGGCTGGTGACCACGCCTGGAGGGTACCGAGCCGCGACCGCCTCAGGCTCGCACCTCCGCGGCCTCGCTCACCCCGCTCACAACCTTGGCCGCCAGGTGGCCGGGAACCTCCTCGTAGCGGAGGAACTCCATCGTGTAATCGCCCTGACCCCCCGTGATCGACCGGAGGTCGGGGGCGTAGGTCAGCATCTCGGCCATCGGGACCTCGGCCTTGATCTCGGTCAGCCCGCCCGCCGGCTCCATCCCCTGGGGCCGTCCCCGCCGGCCGTTGAGGTCGCCGATGACGTCCCCGACCGTCGACTCCGGGACCGAGAGGGTGACCAGCATGATCGGCTCGAGCAGGACCGAGTCGGCCTGCTCGAGGGCCTGGCGCATCGCCGCGATCCCGGCCAGCTTGAAGGCGATCTCCGACGAGTCGACCGAGTGGTAGGACCCGTCGAACAGCGTCACCCGGACGTCCTTCACCGGGCACCCGGCGAGGACCCCGTGGTTCATCGCCTCGAGCACGCCCTTCTCGACGGCCGGGATGAACGAGTTGGGGATCACCCCGCCCTTGATCCGGTCGACGAACTCGAACCCTCCGCCCGGGTCGAGCGGCTCGATCTCGATGTGGCAGTCCCCGAACTGACCCCGCCCCCCCGACTGCTTCTTGTGGCGCCCGTGGGCCTTGGCCGACCCGCGGATCGTCTCCTGGTAGGGAACCCGCGGCGGCTTGAGCGTCACCTCGGCCCCGAAGCGCGAGCGCAGGCGGTCGACGATCACCTCGACGTGGATCTGCGACAGCCCGGCCACGATCTGCTCCCCGGTCTGCGGGTCCCGGTGGAGGTCGATCGTCGGGTCCTCCTCCTGGAGGCGGCGCAGCGAGCTGAAGACCTTGTCCTCGTCCCCCTTGGTCTTCGGCTCGATCGCGAAGGCCATCACCGGGGCCGGGAGCTTGATCTCGGGCATCCTGATCGGCTCGTCCCGGGCCGCCAGCCAGTCCCCGGCCCGGGTCTCCTTGAGCTTGGCCACCGCCCCGATGTCCCCCGGCCCGAACTCGTCGACGTGGTCGGTGCCCTTCCCGGCGAAGATGGTCAGCTGCCCGATCCGCTCCTTGGTGTGGGTCCGGGTGTTCAACAGCTGGGTGTCGTGGCGGATCACGCCCTGGTAGACCCGGAAGAGGTTCACCCGGCCGGTGAACGAGTCGGCCCGGGTCTTGAAGATGTAGGCGAACAGCTCCCGATCCTCGACCGGCTCGAGGGTCACCTCGGGAAGCTCGAGCGGACCGTGCTTGACCGGCGACGGGAGGTCCTCGACGATCGCGTCGAGCAGCCGGTTGGTCCCCAGGTTCCGGGTCGCCACCCCGCAGACGACCGGGAAGATCGACCCGTGGTTGGTCCCCTCCTTGAGGGCCCCGACGATCTCCTCGTGGGAGATCTCCTCGCCCTCGAGGTAGCGCTCCATCAGCGCGTCGGACACCTCCGCCACCTCGTCCATCAGCTTCTCCCGGTACTCCTCCGCCCGGCCGACCAGCTCGTCGGGGATCGGCCCCTCGACCGCGTTCCCCCGGCTCGCCCCCGGGTACCGGTAGGCCTTCATGTCGACCAGGTCGATCACGCCCTCGATCTCGTGCTCGGCCCCGATCGGGATCTCGGTGGCCACGACGTGGGGACCGAACGCCGCCTTGAGGGAGTCGAGCGTCCGGTAGAAGTCGGCCCGCTCCCGGTCGAGCATGTTCACGTAGATCATCCGCGCCAGGTCGAGCTCCTCCGCCCGCCGCCAGAGGCGGGTCGTCGAGACCTCGGCCCCCATCACCCCGTTGACGACGAACACCGCCGACTCGCACACCCGCAGCCCGCCGAGCGCGTCGGCCACAAAGCTCGGGTCGCCCGGGGTATCGATCAGGTTGATCTTCCGCTCGCCCCATTCGAACGAGCTGAGCGCCGCCGAGATCGACATCTGCCGGGCCTGCTCGTCGGGGTCGGAGTCGGAGGTCGTCGACTTGTCGACCACGCTCCCCAGCCGGTTGATCGCCCCCGCCTCGAAGAGCAGCGCCTCGTTCAGCGACGTCTTGCCGGCGCCGCGATGGCCGACGAGCGCGACATTGCGAATCCGGTCCGCGCTGTATCGCATCGAGATCTCCTCTCCTCGGGGGGTGAGGGCAACATATCGCGTGGGGTCAGGCCGGTGTCAAGGCCCCGGCGGGCCCGGGCGGTCAGTCCTCCGGCGGGGCGAGCCGGGACCGCAGGCGCAGGACGGCCTTGGTGTGCAGCTGGGAGACCCGGGATTCGGTCACCCCCAGGACCTCCCCGATCTCTCGGAGCGTGAGGTTCTCGTAGTAGTAGAGCGCGATCACCAGCTTCTCCCGCTCGGGCAGGCGCGAGATCGCGTCGGCGATCCGATCCTTCAGCTCGTTCTGGTCGACGATCTGCTCCGGGTTCGGCGCGCTCCGATCCGGGAGGGTGTCGAGCAGGGAGACGCTGTCCCCGCTCGAGTCAGAGACCGCCCAGAGCTCGTCCAGAGCGGTGACCGACGAGTTGGCGATGGCCAGCAGCGAGTCCCGGAACTCGTCGACGGTCAGGCCGATCTCCCCGGCGATCTCCTCGTCGGTCGGGACCCGCTGGAGCTTGGCCTCGAGCTTGGCGTGAGCCCGCTCGATCTCCCGGGCCCGGGCCCGCACCGACCGGGGGACCCAGTCGAGCGCCCGGAGCTCGTCGAGGATCGCCCCCCGGACCCGGGTGATCGCGTAGGTCTCGAAGCGGATCTCCCGGGACAGGTCGAACCGCTCGATCGCCGCGATCAGGCCGACGAGGCCGTACGAGATCAGATCCGCCTCGTCGACGTGGGCCGGCAGGCCGGCCGCCATCCGCCCGGCGACGTACTTGACCAGCGGGGAGTAGGCCACGACCAGACGCTCGCGAGCCCGCTGGTCGCCGTTGGTCTTGTAGCGCCGCCAGAGATCCCGAAGCTCGACAGCTTTTACGTTTGTCTGCAGAATGCCTCCCCGACCATGCCCTCGGGCCTGGCGGAACCGGTGCCGTGGTTGCGCTGCTCAGCGAGGCGACTCTACCCGACCGGGCGGCTTGGTCGTCGTAGGTCGGTCCCTCGGAATCCGGCTCACGCCGGACCGGCCGGGGCTACTGGGCCGGAGACCGCCCCGGCGGAGACAGTGGAGGGATCAGGCTCGGACGCCCCGCCGCCGGGGTCGAATCCCCCCGGGGCGTCCCGCGCCGGGGGCGCCGCCCGTCGAGCAACGGCCTCAGCCGGGCGTCGAGCGCCGGCCAGTCCGGCGCGCAGATCACCGCCTCCTCCTCGCAGAAGTCGCGATTCCACGGGTGCAGGAGGGTGGCCACCCGGATCTCCTGGTCGATCGCCCCCTGGAGGTTGACCGGGCTGTCGTCGATCAGGAGCTCGACGCCCGACCCGACGCAGGCGGCGATCTTGTCCGTGCAGCAGGTCAGCTCGTCGAAGGCCAGGCCGATCTGGACGAGCCAGCGCTCGGTGGCCGGCGTCGCGGCCTCGGTCCGGTGGCTCATCACGTGGATCCCGTGGCCCTGCCGGTGCCACCGGGCGACCGCGTCGACCGCCCCCGGATAGGGCACCCCGGCGAGGACGTCCGTATCGGTGTGGGTGTCGGCCACGCACGCCGCGAGCTGCTCCGGGCGCAGACGGGTCACGCCCCAGGTCAGCTGCTCGTCGTACGGGAGGTCGATCCCGAAGCGTCGGCGGGCGGCCGTCGAGAGGACCGCCCCGTAGTCGTGGATGGTCGAGTCGATGTCGATCGCGATCAGCATCTCCGTTCAGTCTCGCACCCCGCCGCGCCCAAGTCCCCCCGCCCACCCGTCGTCCGTCGTCCGTCGTCCGGCGGGGGCCGGCCTCAGACGGTGACGGCACCCTGGGAGGCGCTTCCGACCTGGAGGGCGTACTTCTTGAGCACCCCGGTCAGGTCCGGGTTCGCCGGGGCCTCGTACTCGGCCACGCGGGTGGTGATCTCCTCGTCGGTCAGGGCGACGTCCAGCCGCCGGCGGTCGACGTCGATCGTGACCTCGTCGCCGTCGCGTACCGCGGCGATCGGCCCTCCCCGGGCCGCCTCGGGGGCGACGTGGCCGGCCATGAACCCGTGGGTCGCCCCGGAGAAGCGCCCGTCGGTTAGGAGCGCGACCTCCGAGCCGAGGCCGGCGCCGTTGATGGCGGCGGTCACGGCCAGCATCTCCCGCATCCCGGGTCCGCCCGCCGGCCCCTCGTTGCGGATGACCACGACGTCCCCGGCCTTGATCCGCCCGTGGGTCACCGCCTCCATCGCCGCCTCCTCGCCCTCGAACACCCGGGCCGGCCCGACGTGCCGGCGCCGCTCGTGCCCGGCGAGCTTGACCACGCACCCGTCCGGGGCGAGGTTCCCCCGGAGGATGGCCAGGCCCCCGGTCGACTTGATCGGGTTGGCCAGGGGCCGGATGACCTGCTGGCCCTCGGTCTCGACGGCGTCTTGCGCGATCTCTCCGATCGTCTGCCCGGTCACCGTCGGGGCGTCCCCGTGGAGGAGGCCGGCCTCCTGGAGGCGGTGGGCGAGGACGGCGACCCCGCCGGCCCGGTACAGGTCGACCCCGACGTAGCGACCGCCCGGCTTGAGGTCGCACAGGAGGGGAGTCTGCTCGCTGATCCGGTCGAAGTCGTCGATCGACAGCTCGACCCCGGCGGTGTGGGCGAGGGCCAGAAGGTGGAGGACGCCGTTGGTCGACCCGCCGCTGGCGGCGATGGCGGCGATCGCGTTCTCGAGCGAGTCCCGGGTGATCACGTCCGACGGGCGCAGGCCGTTGCGCAGGACGTCGACCACGAGCCGGCCGGCCGCCCGGGCCACCTCGGGCTTGCTCGCCTCCTGGGCGGGGACGAACGACGCGCCGATCGGCGCGATGCCCAGCATCTCGAAAGCCATCGCCATCGTGTTGGCCGTGAACTGCCCGGCGCAGGCCCCGGGCCCCGGCGAGGCGACCGCCTCGAGCTCGGCCAGGTCCTCGTCGGTGATCGACCCGGCGGCGTGGGCCCCGACCGCCTCGAACACGTCCTGGATCGTGACGTCCCGGCCCCGGAAGGAACCCGGGGGGATCGACCCGCCGTAGAGCATCAGGCCCGGGACGTCGAGCCGGGCCAGGGCCATCACCGTCCCGGGGATCGTCTTGTCGCACCCGGAGAGGGCGATCACCGCGTCGAAGAGGTGGCCGCGGCCGACCAGCTCGAT
This sequence comes from Solirubrobacteraceae bacterium, assembly GCA_034664545.1. Lineage (GTDB taxonomy): Bacteria > Actinomycetota > Thermoleophilia > Solirubrobacterales > Solirubrobacteraceae > Palsa-513. Next base: position 4,675 of record JAXDHK010000148.1, on the reverse strand, counting down.
CGAATCGGCGATGACCTCCCGGGAGACCAGCGACGTCTTCATCCCGGCGGTGCCCATCGTGATCCCGTCGGAGATCGCGATCGTGTTCAGCTCCATCGGCGTCCCCCCCGCCTCCCGGACCCCCTGCTTGACCTGGGCGGCCAGCGCCCGGAGGTGGAAGTTGCAGGGCATCGTCTCGATCCAGGTCGAGGCGACGCCGACGATCGGCTTGGCCAGAGCCTCGTCGTCGAAGCCGATTCCCTTGAGGTAGGCCCGCGCCGCGGCTCGCTCGGGCCCGTCGGTCAGGGCCCGGCTGCGGTGCTTGAGGTCGAAGCCCGTGGCGGGCGGCATCAGCCGCTCGAGCCCGGGCGAGCCCCGGGCCGGGCGGGGGGCGTGACGGCGGGAATCCGAGGGAGGCTGGGCCGGGCGCTCACGAGGCCGAGACACTACCGGCGTCGGTCTGGTCGCGCTGGAGGCGGGCCTGCTCCCACCGTCCCAGGCGCCAGAGGTCCCGCCGGACGACGTCGGGGTCGACCTGGCGCCCCGGGAGGTGCATGTTCGCGCTGGCGATCAGGCGTCGCTCGTCCCCGGTCAGGGCCATCCACTTGGCCAGGACGTCGTCGGAGTCGGGGAGCCGGGCGCTCCCGAACGGGCGCTCGAGGTCGGGAAACTCGACGCAGTACTCGCTGAGGAGCTGGCCGGTCTGGGGGACGAAGGCGACGATCGGCTTGTGCGGATAGATCAGGTAGGCGTACGGAGCCCCCCGCCGGTGCTCGCCCTCCCCGTCGCCCGGACCCCGGGCGCAGCTGCCCCAGACCCGGAGGAACCCGAGGTCCCGGTACATCGCCCACTCCTCGTCGTTGACGCACGACCGAACCAGCGCTCGGGCCCGTTGCTCGGCCCGCCGCTCCCGACCCGGGTCGTAGGTCGCCACCGGGGCGACCCGCCGGCGGCGGGCCTGCCACCGGGCGTACCAGACGGTCAGCTGGGGGGCCAGCACCTCCCAGAGCAGGGCGAGGACGACGATCGCACAGGCGCCGAGCGCGAGCAGCACGGCCCGGGTCCCGGCTACTGGCCGCCCGCGGCGCGGGGGAAGAAGATCACGCGCTCAGCGTCGCGTGGTACCTCCTCGAAGCTGCGCACGAGCTCCGCTTCCCGGCGTCCGCCGCCGGTGACGGTGGGTACGGCCGCCCACATTCCGGCGTCGAGTTGAGCCCGGAAGGCCTCGACGAGCTCGCGCTCCTCCTCGGGAACCTCGACATCCCCCTCGGCGATCACGACCTCACCATGACCCGGCTTCATCCTCAACAACCGCATCGGCCGGATTATGGCAAACGGCCGGGGGTCGGGTGAGCATTCTCTCGCCAGGCGCCCAGCGCATCGACCGGGCCCTCCCCGCCCCCGATTCCGTCGAGGCCGTGCCCGATGGCCTCGGCGGCGATCGCCCGGGCCTGACGCGCCGCCTCGAGCGGGGAGGCCCCGAGCGCGAGGTGGGCGGCCAGGGCCGCCGAATGGGTGCATCCCGAGCCGTGGGTGGCGCCCCCGGGGTGGCGCGGGCCGGCCAGCTCGGTGACCTCCCGCCCGTCGAAGAAGACGTCGACCGCCTCCCCGGCTCGATGTCCCCCGGTCACGACCACCGCCCCCGGGCCGAGGCGGTGGAGCGACCGGGCGAGGTCGGCGGCGTCGCCGTCGTCCACGGCCGCCCCGACGAGCGCCCGCGCCTCGGGGAGGTTCGGGGTCACGACCGTGGCCAGGGGGACGATCAGCCCGACCAGGGCATCGAGCGCCTCGGGCGCGAGGAGGCGGGCGCCGCTCGTGGCGACGAGCACCGGATCGACGACGATCGGGATCCCGTCCGGGAGCTGGAGCAGGCACCCGGCCACGGCGGCGACCGTCTCGGCGTCCCCGAGCATCCCGATCTTGATCGCGTCGATCCCGATGTCGGCCGCGACCGACCGGATCTGGGCGACCACGATCTCCGAAGGCACCCGATGGACGGCGTCGATCCCGCGGGTGCTCTGGGCCGTGACCACCGTGATCGCGGTCATGCCGTGGACCCCGCACCGGGCGAGCGCCTTGAGGTCGGCCTGGATCCCGGCTCCCCCGCCCGAGTCCGAGCCGGCGATGGTCAGGACGCGGGGGAGCGAGGCCACGCGGTCCTACTGCGGGCTGATGCGCTTGGTATCGGCGAACGCGAGCAGCACGCCCCGATCGAGGATGCTCAGCCTGACGAAGAAGGGTTCCCCGAGCTGCGGATCGGCGACCCACACCGGAGCGATCCACTGGTCGTCGGGCGTGTCCGGCTTGAATCCCCGTCCGCCCACCGGAGTCTCGTCGGGGGATGTGGCCCTCTTGGTCGCCCAGTCGTAGGTGAAGGTGTCGAGGGTCAACGTCCCGTGCTTGCGGCCCTGGACCTGGACGTGGAGAAAGACGATGTCGCCCGGCTGTCGATTGGCCGTCGTCTGTGGCTCGGTCAGGCGACCCTTGAGCGCGTCGGGCTCGTATCGCGCCAGGTAGCTCCCAAGCGTCACGCCCGGCTCGACCGCCTCGACGATGACGCTGGCCGAGAGCATCGTTCGGGGGTCCGGGGTCAGCGCCGGCCATAGCGTGAACGCCAACGCCACCGCCCCGGTGGCCAGGGCGACGCCGGTTCCCGCGAGGGACCATGTCGACCCGATCAGCTTTCGGAGGCGGCGCGGCGGCTTCTCCTGCGTCGCCTCAGGCGTGGGCGGTGCAGCTCCCATTCGCGAAGCTCTGGCGGGCTGAAGCCAGCTCGCCCGTGAGGCGGCGGACCAGCGCCGCGTTCCGGTGGCGGGCCTTCCTGCTGTTTTGGAGACGCCGGCCGGCCCCGGTGACGTTCGCCTTCAGGGCCGCGCACTCATCCGCCGAGGCGTGGTAGACGTGCGCGGTAGCGACACAGTGCTGGTCGGGAACGCATCCCCTGGTGTTGGGCGACATCCGGTACTCGATGCCCCCACAGGCTCGGTCGACGATGCTCACCTGCATGAAGTAGCGCCCGGGATAGCGAGCCTCGAACTGGTAGAAGTCCCGCAGCGGACCGGCGGTCCCGGCCGGCGGGACGACCTTGATGAAATGACCCTCGGGGTTGTACTCGCTCACCTCGAGCGGCGGTTGCCCGCACCCTGCCGGCACCCGGATCGGGGTAATCAGAACCGTCGTGAGCTCATCGCCCGCCAGCGCCCACCAGTTCGGAGCACCGGCACTCGGGATGAAGCCGAGGTCGTTCGTCGGGAGCGGCTGGGCGTCGATGAACAGCCCGTTGAGGTGCAGGATGGAGATCGGACTGGCCGCACCGGCCGACGACGTCCCCAGCCAGGTCCCGAGCACCAATGCGAGGACCGCGCACCGAAATAGGCTGAGCACCGCCTGAGTATGCCATCGACGCTCGAGGTCCCGCGCCCACTGCCCGGCGCGCGGCCGAGGCCGTCGCCCACGAGGTGGGGGTCTTCGCCGGCACTGCCGACGATCGACGGGGTCAGGCCACAAGCATGCCGAGGGGCCGGAGCTCCTCGGCGTAGGAGATCGAGTGGCGCTGGAGCTCGCCGGTCGGCGTGGTCTCGTAGGCGCCCATCCGCCAGAGCGGCGGCGAGTAGGCGTTGATCGTGACCGCGGGGCCGATCCCGGCGTGGGCGACGCGGTGAATGTCGGCGGCGGCGAAGTCGATCGTCTCGCCGGCGGCCAGGCGCCGGCGGGCGGGCGGCCCACCGACGACGAGCCGTTCCTCGACCACCGCGCCCCGGGCCACCGCGAGTGCCCCGCAGGAGACGTCGTGGTCGTGGAAGCCGGTGTCGTGATCGTCCATCCAGCAGATGAGCCAGACGGCGACGTGCTCGTCGCGGGTGAGCTGCTCGTAGGTCCGTACGGCCGGGTCGTGGTGGACGAGCCCGCGCCACTCCTCGGGGCGTCGGGCCAGGTCGTCCACCAGCGCCCGGAGCTCCGGTCGAGTGAGGTCGCGCCGGCTTGGCCGTACGCCGATCACGCAGCCACCGCCGCCGGGCGCTCCCCGAGCAGGCGCGCGACGTTGGTGGCGACCATCGCCGCCCGGGCCGCCGGACCGAGCACCGACGCCGGCGCCGGGTCGACCACGGGCCGGTCCGAGCCGTAGACGACCTGGTCGACCCCCACCACCCGGACGATCGCGTCGATCGTGCGGGCTCCGTAGGAGGAGGTGTCATAGAACAGGCCCGGGTCGGCCACGCTGGCGGTCGGTCCCCCGCGGGCGCCGAGACGCTCGACGTGGAGCGGCGCGCCCCCGGCGAGCATGGCGAACACGACGCGCAGGCGGGGGTGGCGCGGCCGGCCGAACGCGACGAAGGCGTGCCAGGCGGCGTTCATGTCGCCGACGTAGCGCGTCATCGCCGGCCACCATCCGGGCGCCCCGGGCTCGGCGTAGGCCTGAGCGCGCCCGGGACCGGGACCCGGGTGGACGAGGAGCGGGGCGTTGTTGGCTTCGAGCCGGTCGAGGACGCCGGCGCAGCGCTCGAGGCTCCGGGGTCCGGCGAGCGCACCCGCCGGGAGCGATATGCCGACCGCCCCGGCGGCCAGCAGGTCGTCAACGTCGAGCGCCACCGGCGGGCGCAGCGACACGGCGCCCCAGACACCGAGCCGGGGATCGAGGTCGAGCAGCCCGCGGTTGTGGGCGTCGAGCAGAGGCTCGGCCTCCGCCCGCGGCAGC
>JAXDHK010000147.1:0-5500 GCA_034664545.1 Solirubrobacteraceae bacterium | reverse complement strand
CGCGAGCTCTGCGGGGGGACCCACGTCCGGTCGACCGGCGAGATCGGGGTCATGCGGATCGTCGGGGAGACCTCGAGCGCGGCCAACGTCCGGCGGATCGAGGCCCTGACCGGCCCGGCCGGGGTCGCCCTCCTGCGCGAGCACGACCGCCTGCTCGGGGCGATCGCCCGGACCCTGCGCACCCGGCCCGAGGATGCCCTGGCCGCCGTCGAGGCGCGCGAGGAGGAGCGGAGGACCTCGGCGCACCCGGTAAAGGGGCACACGCGGCGGGCAAGATCCGGCGCTGCCGCTGCTGAGGCGTCGCCCGACCTGGACGAATTGATCGGCCGGGCCGTCGATGTGGACGGGGCCCGGGTGCTCACGGCCGAGGTTCCCGCCGCCGACGAGAAGGCCCTGCTCGGGCTGCTCGACCGGCTGAAGCCGAAGCTCGGCGACGCGGCGATCGTCCTCGGGGCGGCGAGTGGCGGGCGGGCCCTGTTCGTGGCCAGCGTCGCCCCGGCCGTGGTCGCCCGGGGGGTCCGGGCCGGGGCGGTCGTCCGGGCCGCGGCCGAGGTCGCCGGGGGCGGTGGGGGCGGCCGGGACACGATGGCCCGGGCCGGGGGCCGCGACGGGGCCAAGGTCGGGGCGGCGATCGCCGCCGCCCGGGACGCGATCGCCGGCGCCCTGCGCGACGGTTAGTGCGGGTCCTGGCCCTCGACTACGGCCGGGCGCGGTGCGGGTGCGCCGTCTGCGATCCGACCGAGACCATCGTCACCCCGATCGATCCGGTCGCCGCCCCGGCGACCCGGCGGGGCCTGGCCGCCGTCGTCGGGCTGATCGCCGGGCGCGAGGTCGACGCCGTGGTGGTCGGGCTCCCGCTCACCCTCCGGGGCGGGGAGAGCGCCCAGACCGAGGAGACCCGGGCCTGGGCGCGGCGGCTGGCCGAGCGGCTCGGCGACCGGGTCCGGGTCGAGCTCCACGACGAGCGGCTGACCACCCGTCTGGCCCAGCGCGATCCCGACCCCCGCACGAGCGAGGACTCCCGGGCGGCCGCCCACCTGCTCGAGGACTGGCTGGCCACCCGGCGGGCCGCCGCGCCCGGGGGGGACTGACCGGGGCCGGGCGGAGCCTTGCGATTCCGGGCGGCCGATCGTCTAGGCTGAGCCCTACGGGCGCGATGGGGCCGCGCCCGCACGCTATGAGTCCGTCACGCAGAGGAGATTCCGGGCGCCCGCGCACGGCCGAGGAGCGCGAACGCGACCGGCTCGAGCGGGAGCGGCGGCGGGCCCGCGAGCGGGGCTCGTCGTCCCCGGCGGGGGACGACGCCGTCCCCCTCTTCGACTCCGACGGGGCCATCCCGTACCCGCTCGACTCCGAGAGCCCCTACCCGCTCGACTCCGGGCCTCCCTATCCGGCCGACTCCGAGAGCCCGTACCCGCTCGACCCCGTCGAGCTCCCGGTCGAGACGTCCCCGCCGGCTGGGTCCGAGGCGGCCTGGTCCCAGCCGCTCGCCCCGGATTACCCGGCTGCCGACCCGGCGCCCCCGGCCCCGGGGTTCGACGATCCCCGGGATCACCCTGAGGGGTCCACCCAGGCCTACGACGTGCCCGGCGGCTTCGGGGGCGAGGGCGGGCCCGCGGCGTGGGTGCCTCCGGAGGAGGCGGGCGATCCCGGCGCCTACGACCCCTACGACGGACCCGGGGCCTACGACCAGCCGGCGGGAGCGCCCGGGGAGATCGAGGAGATCTACGGGCCTCCGCCCCCGGCCTCCCCGCCCGCCCCGGCGGGCCCGGGGGAGGGGGGGGTCCGGGGGGCGCTCGGCCGGGCGTCGAGCGGCCTGGCCGGAGCCGCGGCGTCCGCGCGCGCGGGCGCGAAGAAGCGCCGGGCGGGCGAGCCCAAGCCCGAAGGGCGTGCCAAGACGCGGGCCGGATCCTCCGCCGGTAGCCTGGCGGCTGCCCGCCGGGCCCGCCCGGCCCGCCGGGCCCCCGGTGCGGGCGTCCGGCCCCGGCCCGGGGCTCGGGTCAACCCCCTGACCATGCCCAAGCGCACCTCGACCACCTCCGGCGAACCGCGGAGCCGGCGCGGGCGGATCGCCGCCGTCATCGCCCTCGCGGCCGTCGTCTTCGCCCTCTGGTTCCTCTTCTCGCTCTTCCAGCCGTTCAAGGGGGCCGGGACGGGTTCGGTCGCCGTCGACATCCCCCGGGGGGCCAGCTCGAGCACGATCGGGACGCTCCTGGCCGACCGGGGGGTCATCTCCTCGGCGTTCTTCTTCAAGCTGAGGACGGCCCTCAGCGGGAAGCGCAGCCAGCTCGAGTCGGGGCACTTCGACCTCAAGCGGAACATGAGCTACGGGAGCGCCCTCGACGCCCTGACCAGCCACCAGGGCCGGGCGGCGACGATCTCGGTGACCATCCCCGAGGGCCTCTCCCGGACCGAGATCGCCCCGGTGGCCACCCGGGCCGGGGTCACCGGCGACTACGTCAAGGCCTCGGTCCACTCCCACCTCCTCAAGCCGCGGGCCTACGGCGCCCCGGCCAGCGCCCACTCGCTCGAGGGCTTCCTCTTCCCGGCCACCTACGACCTCCTCCCCGGGGATCCGGCGAGCAAGCTGGTCAACGCCCAGCTGACGGCGTTCAAGTCCGACATCGCCAAGGTCGACCTGAGCCGGGCCCGGGCCAAGCACCTGACGACCTACGACGTGCTGACCATCGCCTCGATGGTCGAGCGCGAGGCCGAGCGGGCGGCCGAGCGCCCGCTGATCGCCGCCGTGATCTACAACCGCCTCCGCGACGGGATGCCCCTCGGCATCGACGCGACGCTCCGGTACGCGCTGAACGACTACGCCCATCCGCTGACCGTCAGCCAGCTCCGCCTCGCCTCGCCGTACAACACGCGCACCCACAAGGGGCTTCCGCCGACCCCGATCGGCAACCCCGGGCTCGCGTCGATCGTGGCGGCCGCCCACCCGGCGGCGGTCCCCTACCTCTACTACGTGGTCAAGCCGGGCGTCTGCGGGGAGCACGCCTTCTCGACGACCTTCGCCCAGTTCCAGCAGGACGCCGCCCGCTACAACAGTGCCCGGACGGCCAAGGGCGGGAAGTCGCCGACCAGCTGTGCCAAGTAGGCGCCCCGCCGGCCCGGCCGCCCCTTGAACCGGCTCGGGGTCCTCGGCTGGCCGGTCGCCCACAGCCGGTCCCCGGCCATGCACCGGGCGGCGTTCGCCGAGCTCGGGCTCGGCGACTGGTCCTACCAGCTCCTCCCGGTCCCGCCGGAGCTGTTCGCCGAGACGGTCCGGGCGCTCGGGGGGGCCGGGTTCGTCGGGGCCAACGCGACGGTCCCGCACAAGGCGGCGGCGCTCGGTGTGGCCGACCGGGCGACCGAGGCGGCCCGGGCGATCGGGGCGGCCAACACCCTGAGCATCGACCGGGACGGGACGATCACCGCGGAGAACACCGACGGTCCCGGGCTGATCGACGCCCTGGCCGGGGTCGGGCGGGATCCGTCCGGGTCCCGGGCGCTGGTCATGGGGGCCGGGGGCAGCGCCCGGGCCGTGGTCTGGGCGCTCCGGGAGGCCGGGGCCGAGGTCTCGGTGTGGAACCGGACGCCCGACCGGGCCCGGAGGCTCGCCGGGGACCTCGGCGTCCGGGCCGTCGACCGGGCCGAGCCCGCCGAGATCCTGGTCAACTGCACGACGGTCGGCCTCTCGGGTGTAAGCGAATGTTCGAGTGGGTCCGGCGCGGGATTCACCTCCCTGCCGGTTGCGGCCGATGAACTAGTCGAATACGCGTGCCTGGTGGATCTGGTCTACGGCGACCGGCCGACGGGGCTCCTGCAAGCCGCGCGAGAGCGTGGCCTGGAGACCGTCGACGGACTCGAGATCCTCGTCTCCCAAGGCGCGCGGAGCTTCACGACTTGGACAGGCCGACGCGCGCCGGTCGCGGCGATGCGAAGAGGAGCGAGACGTGCTCGAAGGAATCAAGAACGATGATCGGACTCCCCGCCTGAGAGCGGTGCCCGCCGCGGGCGAGCGCGTCGACGGGGCCCTCGCCATCGACCGGGGCCCGAACTGGAACGGCCTGATCGCGCCGTCGCGCCGGGGGAGCACGAGCCGCTTCCTGACCGATGTGATCGTCGAGCTCGGGCTGTGCAGCCGGGAGCGCGTCGACGAGGCGATCGCCGCCGCCCGGGTCGGGGGGACGACCCCCGAGCAGTGGCTGGTCAAGGCCGGATTCCTCGATCCCGACGGGCTGGCCCGGGCCCTGGCCGAGCGCCACGGCCTCGACTACATCGACCTCGGGGTCTACAGCGTCGACATGACGGCGGCCAACCTCGTCAACATCGCCGCGGCCAAGCGCTACGAGTCGCTCCCGGTCGGGTTCGTCGACCAGCGGACGCTGCTCGTGGCCATGGCCGACCCGGCCAACGTCGTGGCGATCGACGACATTTCGATCATGACCGGGTACGAGGTCCGGGCCACGGTGGCCACCCGCGAGGACATCGCCACCGTGATCTCCCGCCTGTCGCGCTTCGGCGACGTGGTCTCCCAGGCGAGCGGCGACGTCGACGACGCGGTCGAGGTGGTCGAGCTCCGGGAGTCGGCCGACGACGCCCCGATCGTCCGGCTCGTCCACCAGCTGGTCGGCCAGGCGGTCGAGCAGGGGGCCTCCGACCTCCACCTCTCGCCCGACGGGCACGACCTCCGGGTCCGCTTCCGGATCGACGGGGTGCTCTCCGACGTGACGACGATCCCCCGGCGGATGGTCGCCGGGGTGGTCTCCCGGATCAAGATCATGAGCGAGCTCGACATCGCTGAGCGGCGGATGCCCCAGGACGGCCGGGTCGGTCTGACCGTCGACGGCCACCACGTCGATCTCCGGGTGGTGACCCTCCCGACCGTCCACGGCGAGGGCGTGGTCATGCGGATCCTCGACAAGGAATCGGTGGTCATGGAGCTCGAGAAGCTCGGGATGGCACCGCCCGAGCACGAGCGCTTCGAGCGGGCGTTCAGCCAGGCCTACGGGGCCGTCCTCGTGACCGGCCCGACCGGGTCGGGGAAGTCGACGTCGCTCTACGCGGCCCTGACCAGCCTGAGCACCCCGGAGAAGAACATCATCACGATCGAGGACCCGGTCGAGTACGAGCTTGCCGGGATCACCCAGATCCAGGTCAACCCCCGGGCGGGCCTGACGTTCGCCAACGGCCTGCGGTCGATGGTCCGGGCCGACCCCGACGTGATCATGGTCGGGGAGATCCGCGACCGGGTGACGGCGCAGATCGCGATCGAGGCGGCGCTGACCGGCCACCTCGTGCTCAGCACCCTCCACACCAACGACGCCCCGACGGCGCTGACCCGGTTGGTCGAGATGGGCATCGAGCCGTTCCTCGTGGCCTCGGCGATCGACTGCGTGGTCGCCCAGCGGCTCGTCCGGACCCTGTGCGCCCACTGCAAGCGGCGGACGATCCTCCCGGCCGAGACCCTCCGGGACTACGGGTACCACGCCGGCTTCGACATCGAGTGCTA
>JAXDHK010000146.1:0-3269 GCA_034664545.1 Solirubrobacteraceae bacterium | reverse complement strand
GCTTTTTGTGCTCGAGTGGTCCGTCGCCGCCACGCATCTCGGGGATGCCGAGACCGGGCGGGGGAGGAGGCGGCGGCGGCGGCGGTGTGGCGGGGCGCGGTTGAGCCATCGTGCCTCAGCCTAACCCGTCGTCTCCGATTCTCGCCTGCATCAGGATCGAGCCCTCGAAGAGGGCCGCCTCGGAGATCGCCGGATCGTCGGCCTCCACCAGCGGCGAGATGAAGCGGTCGCGTTCGGGCTCGCCGAGAAGCACGACCAGCAACGCCGAGGTATGAACCGCCACCGCCAGGTCAGGACGGGATTCCGTCGGGTCCGTAGCCGAGGATCTCCTCTGCTGGCCGCCGATCCCGGACGGGCCGATCGCCGCTTCGGGCGGCGATCCTGGCGAGCTCGGTGGCGCCGCTCCCGGGGAACGGATCCGCGGAGCCGCTCGAGCCGTTCACGCACGGCAATCGTGACCGCGGTGGTGATGCTCTCGCCGGTCTCGGCGGCGAGCTCGCGGGCCAGCCGGTCGGCATCGCCGTCCTTGATGTTCAAGGCGATCCGTCAGGAAGATACCCGCCGTCTTCTTCCCCCTCGCCCCGGGCGGCGCCGGATCGGCGTCCCGCGTTAAGCTGTGATCCATGCCACCCGCCTCCATCTCCTTCGCCCGGGGCGCCCCGTCGCTCGACATCATCGACGTCGACGGGCTGGCCGCGGCCGCGGCCCGAGCCTTCGCCGAGGACCCGGCAGGGGCCACGGCCTACGGGACCTCGATCGGCTACGTCCCGCTCCGGCGGTGGATCGCCGAGCGCCACGGGGTCGACGAGACCCAGGTGCTCGTGACCAACGGGTCGATGCAGGCCGACGCCTTCCTCTTCGACGAGCTGGTCAGCCCGGGGGACGAGGTCGTCGTCGAGCGCCCGACCTACGACCGGACCCTCCTGGCCCTCGGGCTGCGGGGCGCCAAGATCCACGCGGTCGAACTCGAGTCGGACGGGATCGACACGACCGCCTTGGCCCAGCTGCTCGCCGGGGGCGTGCGGCCGGCACTGGCCCACATCATCCCGACCTTCCAGAACCCGGCCGGATACACCCTGTCCCTGGCCAAGCGCGAGCAGCTGCTGACGCTGGCCGCGGCCCATGGGTTCACGATCTTCGAGGACGACCCGTACGTGTCGCTGCGCTTCAGCGGCGAGACCGTCCCGTCGATGCTCTCGCTCGACCAGGGTGGCCACGTCGTCTACGCCTGCTCCTTCTCGAAGACGGTCTGCCCGGGGATCCGGGTCGGCTACCTGGTCGGGGAGGCCGGGCTGATCGCCAAGATCGCCAAGCGGGCGACCAGCACCTACATCTCCCCGAACATGGTCGCCCAGGCCATCGTCCACCAGTTCTGCGTCTCGGGCGCCCTCGACCGGTCGATCGAGACGGTCAAGGCGGCGCTGTCCGAGCGGGCCGAGACCCTGGGTGCGGCCATCGAGCGCGAGCTTCCGGGGGCCCGGTTCGTCCGGCCGGAGGGCGGCTACTTCATGTGGGTCACCCTCCCTGCGGGCCTCGAGGCCGCGGCTCTCGTCAAGTCGTGCGCCGAGCGCGGGGTGGCCGTCCTCCCGGGCACCGACTTCATGCTCGACGGCGGGACCGACGCCCTCCGCCTCGCCTACTCGGGCGTGACCCCGGCCCAGATCGAGGAGGGCGTCGCCCGGATCGGGGAGGCGGCCCGCTCGCTCGAGGGCGCCGGGGTCTGACCACCCCGGCGTTCGTTTCGGCGCTCCGCATCCACTCGGCGGCTCGCATCGGTCCTCGGACGTCAGCGTTCGTCTCGACCGCGACCGCGCCTCACAACCCGGGGCCCGCGGATCGTCGTACCGGCTCACCAGATGGCCTCGGCAGCCAGTCTCGAACATCGGGGGAGGCAACAAAACCTCTGCTCGCCCGGACACCCGCGGGGTCACCGCGCCTTGAGCGCTGTCATGCACACTTGTACGTGATGACAGACGCCGTGGCAGCCTTCGACGAGCACGCCGACCGCTACGACCAGCTACGCCGTCGCCTGATCCCGCCCTATGACGCCTTCTACGCGGCCGCGGTCGACGCAATCGGCACCGCCGACCGTCCGCCACTCCGAGTCCTCGACCTCGGTGCCGGCACGGGGCTTCTTGCTCGGCACGTCGCGGCGGCCTACCCCGACGCGGAACTCACGCTGCTCGACGGTGCGCCATCAATGCTCCACGCAGCCCGCCGCGCCTTGGGTGACCGTGCCAACTACGTAGAAGCCGATCTGGCCGACCCGCTGCCCCATGGCCCATGGGACGCTGTCGTCAGCGCGTTGGCGATCCACCACCTCGATGACACCGCCAAACGAAACCTCTTTCGGGGTGTTCACGCAGGTCTCGTGCCGGGCGGTGCCTTCGTCAACGCCGAGCACGTCGCCGGACCAACTCCACTGTTCCAAGACCTCTACGCGGCTTGGCACGAGCGACGCGCAACGGCCGCCGGCTCAACCCGTGAGGAGTGGCAAGCCGCGGGCACGGATGCGCTTCGATCAGTACGCCAGCGTCGAGGACCAGCTCACCTGGCTCCGCGACGCCGGGTTCGCCGACGCCGACTGCCTATTCAAGGACCACTCCTTCGCAGTGCTCGTCGCACGACGAGCACCGGGATAGCGTCCGCCGGCGGACTCTCCCGCCGCCGACACGGTCGCTGTCGGTCTGCCGAGAAGCGACTCGTTTGACAGACCAGCTCAGCTCGCGGGCTCGCACAGTCTGGAGATCGTGATGGCGAGGTCGGCGGGGTCGTCAACGATCGCGTCGGCGCCCGCAGAGGCCAGCTCGTCGCGACCTCGGATGTCGCGACGGCGAGCCGGTGATTGGGCTCGAGTTCGACGAGCGCCTCGAGGATGCCCGCCACAACCTCGGTGTCGCGCAACGACGCGTCGACGTAGCGCTCCCGATAGGTATGCACCAAGTCGGCGACCGCCGCGGAGTCCGGCGGCTGCGCGATCAGCTCGCCAAACGCGAGCGACAGAGGCGGCCCGATGAAGCGGTGCAACTCCTCGGCCGGTCGCTCAGGCAGGCCATGCACGGCGAGGGCGTGGTTGAGGCAGCACGCGACCGCGACACGCGAATCCACCAGCACGCCGTCGAGGTCAAACAGAACCACACCCTCGGAACCACCGGCCATCCGGCCATCTTCTCGAAGTGCCAAGCCCGCGGCCCCGCGCCCCGGCCTCCGGATCGACTGGCGGGCAGATGGCTTGGCAGTCCTTGTGTCCGCGGATTCCGAGGACGTCG
>JAXDHK010000145.1:0-4640 GCA_034664545.1 Solirubrobacteraceae bacterium | reverse complement strand
GGGGACCTCGAACCAGAAGGAGCTGCCCTGGCCCGTTTCGCTCTCGGCGCCGACCCGGCCGCCCATCAGCTCGATCAGGTGCTTGGAGATGGCCAGGCCGAGGCCCGTCCCCCCGTAGGTGCGGGTCATCGAGCCGTCAGCCTGCGCGAAGGGCTCGAAGAGCCGCTCCAGCACCGGCGGGGCGATGCCGATCCCCGTGTCCTCGACCTCGACCCGGACGCCCACCCGACCGTCGGCGGCCGGGCGCGCGCTCGCCCGGACCACCACCTCGCCGGTCAGGGTGAACTTGATCGCATTCGATATGAGGATCACGATGACCTGACCCAGACGCCCGGCGTCGCCCCGGACCCGGGCGGGAACGCCGGGCGCGATCCCCACGACCAGCTCGAGGTCCTTGTCCGCCGCCCGGGCCGCGAGCATTCCGCACGCCCGCTCGATCGTGTCGATCAGGTCGAACTCGGTCGGCTCCAGCTCGAGCGTGCCCGCCTCGACCTTCGAGAGGTCGAGGACGTCGTCGATGATCGCGAGCAGCGCCTCGCCCGATGCGGCGATCGTCTCCGCGTACTCACGCTGCTCGTCGTCCAGACCGGTTCCGAGGAGCAGCTCGGTCATCCCGATCACCCCGTTCATCGGGGTCCTGATCTCGTGCCCGACGTTGGTCACGAACATCGACTTCATCCGGGAGGCCTCGAGGGCCTGATCGCGGGCCAGGGCGAGGGCCTCCTGCTCCCGGCGACGCTCGGTGATGTCGCGCAGGAAGACGTTGAACGAGTATCCCTGGGCCGTCGCGAGGGGCGTGATCGTGAGCTCGCTGGCAAACACGTGGCCGTCGCGGTGGATCACCGTCCGCTCGAGCGTCCGGCCGACGACCTCGTCGTCCCCCGTCTCGAGGAAGCGCTCGATCCGGCGCCGGTGTCCGGCGCGCCGGTCGGCCGGGACGATCGTCGCGGAGAACAGGCGTCCGAGCACCTCCGCCCGCGACCAGCCGAAGACGGCCTCGGCCTGGGGATTCCAGGCGGTGATCACGCCGCCGGCGTCGAAGGAGATGAAGGCGTCGTGGGCCGTCTCGAGGATCTCGCGGGTCTGGCGCTCGCTCGCCTCGAGCGCCGCCTCCGCCGCCTTGCTCTGGGTCACATCGCGCGCCGAGGCAAAGATCAGCCCATCCGTCGAGCTGGCCACCGCCCGCCAGTCGATCCATCGCCAGGACCCGTCCTTGGTGGCGAACCGAGTGACGAAGGCGGCCGTGAGCCCGCCCTCGGCGAGCTCGGCGACCGCCCGCGCCGTGCTCGGCCGGTCGACCGGATGGACGAAGTCGAGGAGCGGTCGCTCGCGGAGCACGTCCGCGCTCCAGCCGAGCGCCTCGAGCCAAGCCGGGTTCAGCTCCCGGAAGTACCCATCGAACCCGACGGTGCAGAGCAGATCCCGCGAGATCTCGAAGAAGCGGCCGCGATCCTCGCGACGACGGGACGCCACCAGGCGCCCGACCCGAGCCCGCACCCGGCGGGTCAGGCTCAGGGTCACCAGAGCGTGACCAGCAGCTCTAGCCCCCGGGTTGGGCTCCGCGCCGGCACGGACGCGGCGGCTGTCACACGCCCCGTCCAGGCCACGATGCGAATCATCTCCGCCGATTATCAGGCACGGCAGCACAGCTGTATATCCCCCAAATAGGGGATTGGCGTCGGCCGGTGTCGGCGTGCCGGTGGTCGGCATCACTCGATGAGGCCCGAGCGAATTCCGACAGCGACCGCCATTGCTCGGTCGGAGACGCCCAGGCGTTCGTAGATGTGCTTCATATGGCTGGCCACCGTCTGTTGGCTGACCGCGAGGTGCTCGGCGATGCGCGGGCCCGAGTAGCCGTCGGCCGCCAACTGCAGGACCTGGAGCATCCGGGGCGTCAGGCGGTCGGTGCCGAGCTGGCCCCTCCGCCGGGCCAGGAACTCGCCGAGTACGTCCCCGGCCGCGTCCATCGCTCGGGCCAGGCGCGAGGACGACGGCGGCGAGTCGTGGTGGAACTCGAGCACGGCCAGCACCTCGTCGGCGTGCCTCACCGGGAGGGCGACCGCTCCGGCCAGCCCCGCCCGGTCCCAGGCGATCCGGCGGGGATCGTGCTGATCGAGGGCTACGTTCCCCACGGGGCCGGGCTTCGGTCCGTCCCGCCACGCCCGCCCGGCCAGCCCGACCCCCCGGGCCAGGCGGAGCTCCAGGGTGGCCGCCTCGAGCTCCCCTCCCTGCTCGAGCGACGGGTCGCTCCACACCACGCATGGCCGCAGGAACCGCTCGTCGGGAAGCCACAGGGTCCCGAACGCGTACCCCAGTGCCTCGGCCAGGCTCGAGAGCAGCTCGCGGCCGCTCTCCTCGATCCCCCGCCAGCGGGCCATGACTCGCGAGACGGCGATGTGCGTCGCCGCATCCAGCCGCTGGTCGGTCACGTCCTGGACGATCCCGAAGATCGGCATCGTGGGCGTTCCGGTGGGCCCCGACGATGTCGTCGTCGACCGGAGGTAGCGGATGCCCCACCGCCCCCGGGCGATGCGGTACTCGACGGGCGTGAGAGCCGCGTCCATGGGCATGGCGGCGATGTGGCTCGCCAGTCGCTCCCGGTCCTGGGGACGCGTCCGCGCCAGGACGTACTCCTCGCTCGGCGTGATGCTCCCCGGCTCCACCCCGAAAATGCGGTAGAGGTTGTCCGACCACACCAGCTCCTCCCCGGGGTTCCATTCCCAGCTGCCGAGCTGCGCGACCCGCTCCCCGGCCTCGAGCAGGCGCCCGCGGCGGACGAGGGCGGCGACCCGGTCGTCGTCCTCGTGCCCGGCCGTCGATCGGCGCCGGGACCCGACTATGTCTCCAGCAGCCACGAGTCCCAATCGGTTGAGGTCCCCGCTCTCCTCACTGTCAATAATACCGACCGCCGCGGCCGGTCCATTCGGGTGGGGGGAACCCTCACCTCCAGGACAACCCATGTCTGCGCGCCTACTCCAGCGCGGCATCTGCCGCCTCGAGGGCGAGCTCGACGGTGATGATCCGGCCGAGGGTCGCCCAGCCGCTCGTCGTCGCGGTCGCCGAGGACGCCAGCCGGGCGAGACCGCCCGGGTCGTAGAGCCGGCCGGCTCGCATCCGGGCCGGGTCGAGCCCGGTGGCGGCGGAGAGCTCGGCGAGCAGGCGCCGGCGCGTCTGCGCCACCACGCCGGGCACCGAGGCCGAGACGGCGCCGATCGTCGGGCCGGGGAGGCGCTCGGTCAGCTTGCGGGCAACGCCGCTGACCCGGTTCTCGAGATAGGGAAGGAAGCGGCGGGCGTTCCCGAGGCTCATGGGCTCGGCCGGCCCACCGACCGTGGTCTCCAGGCGAGCGATCCGGGGATCGAGGAGCGGAATCGAGCGGCGCATCAGGCGGTGCGAGTTGCGATGGGCCGGGGCGACCGAGAAGACGGCGGTGAACGCGTCGCGGAAGTAGAACGGGAGCTCGACGTGGATCGTCCCCCGCGAAGCCGACTGGTAGGCCCCGAAGTGACCCATCGACTTGTAGGCGTAGAGCATGTCGAGCTGGGCCGAGTTCAGGAGGTCGGCGTAGGGAGCGGCGAACGCGCGGCAGCGCTCGACCAGGCCGGCCCGGACCTCGGCGGTCGGATCGGTCCGCAGCGGCGACAGATCCTGCGGGTGGAGGAACCGGACGTTGACCCACCGGTCGAAGTTGACCCGCGTGGACCGGCCGCCCCCGGGGATCTCCTGCTGCCAGGCGTAGTCGCGCCAGTGCTCCCCGCCCCCGCCCCCGAACAGGGTCGAGCTTCGGCCCGCGCAGGCGGCCTGAAGCGTGAGCACCTCGGCGAGCTGGGTCGCCTCCATCTGCCCGTCGCCCCAGGCGATGGCCCGGCCGACGGCGTCGCCGGAGCGCTCGGCCCAGTCGCCGGGCAGCTGCCCCTGGGTCCATCCCCAGCCGGCCGCGGCGGCGACCCGAGCACCGAGGAGGACGTCCGGGCTGTCGTCGGCGCCGTTGGTCGTCGTCGCGAAGCCCACCCCGGCCCGATCGAGCAGGAGCGTCGAGAGGCGGCTGTCGAAGCCGCCGGTGACGTCGGCGCACGCGTCGGCCCGACCGGCCAGCCGGTCCCGAAACGTCGCCGACGCCACCTCGACGCAGTGCCGGGCCGCGTCGTCGAGGCCCATGCGCGCGACGGTCGGGTCGATCGCCGGACGCCAGTAGACCCGTTCGCGGGGTGGCTCGCCCCGGCGGAGTGAGACGTGGGTCGCCGGGGGGAGCCGCCGGATCCCCTCCCAGCCGGTCAGCTCGCCGAAGTGCGGCCCGGTCAGCAGGAACACCTCGAGGCCGCGGGCGCTCGGCCGGGATCCTAGGTGCCGGGCGAGCGCCAGCACCGATGTCGAGACGTAGGTGGCTCCCCCCCGCTCGGCCAGGTAGATCGCCTGGAGCCCGAACGGGTCGGAGACGACGTCGACCCGGCCGGCGTCCGCGTCGTAGGCGATCAGGGCGAACTGACCGTCGAGCGAGGCCGGATCGGCCGCCGTGAGCTCCCCGGTCGGGTGGGGCTCACCCACGTAGAGCGCCCAGGACGCGCCGGCCGTCCGCCAGCCCGCGCCCACCCCGCCCGGCCCTCCGTAGACGGCGGCCGTCCCCAGAGCGCCGGCTCCCA
>JAXDHK010000144.1:0-2733 GCA_034664545.1 Solirubrobacteraceae bacterium | reverse complement strand
CGGGATCGACCATCTCGAAGAAGGCCTCGTGGCTCGCGTCGAACGCCTCGGGGTCGAGTCCGTAGATCCGGTAGAGCTCGCGCGACCAGCGGACGGTGTCGGTCCGGATCTCCCACTCCCAGCTGCCCACGCTCGCCAGCTCCTGGGCCTCGGCCAGCCTGGCCTCGCTGCGCTGGAGGTCCTCGACGCTCCGCTCGAGCGTCAGGTTGACCCCCTTGAGCTCGGCGTTGGTCGCCGCCAGGCGCGCCGACCCTCGCCAGAGGCCGCGCAGGAGGAACACGGCCGCGGCGCCCGCCAGCCCGAGGACGCCGAGCAGGAGCCAGGGGACCCACAGCCGCGTGTCGACCGAGGCGAACAGGGCCCGGCTCGGCGTGACGAGGACCACCCGCCAGGCCGAGTCGCCGACCTCCGCCGTGGCGAACTCCCGACCGTCGCCCACCGCCCCTTGCTCGCCACGGGCGATCGCCGCGAGCAGGCGCGAATCCCCGAGCCTCGTGCCCGCCCGATCACCCACCCGGGAGGTGGCGACGACGGTCCCGCTCGAGTCGAGGACGTACGCGCTTCCCGGGGCGACGACCGCCGCCGAGAGGTAGCCCCCGATGAAGCTCGAGATGCCCGCCGGCGCCATCCCGGTCACGAGCACCCGCCGCCCGAACCGGGTCGGGACGGGCTCGGCCAGCTCGAACGCCGCGCCGCGGCCGGACCCGGCCACGAGGCCCGAGAGCAGGAAGGCCCGACCGTCGCGGATCGCTGCGAGGCTCGCGGCGTGCCCGGTCACCCGCCGGACCGACGCCGGCGTGCCCCGGGAGGCGGCGAGGATGGTCCCGTCCGGGGCGAGCAGCATCGCGTAGAGGAGATGACCCCGAGCCACGGCGCCGTCGAGCGCGCGCGGGCTGACCCGGGCCGACCCGTACGCCTTGGTGGCCGCGGGCGTCCCGGCGGCCGCGGCCGAGGCGATCAGCGACCGCGTCAGGGTCGCCGTGACCTCCGCCCGGGCCACGTAGCGCTGGGTCACGACCCGGCGCGCCTGCTCCTGGGAGACCTCGAGCTGGACCCCGAAGAGGACGAGGAGGGTCACGAGGACGAGGGCGGCCAGGCCGACCTCCACACGCAGGCGCGTCTTGCCCATCGATCCCTCCGTCCTTGGCCGCCGGCTCTGCCTCAGCGGGACGCGGAGTCAGCTGTTCGGCCTTCCTGCTTATCGGCCGCGCCGACCCGGACCTTGAGCCCGCCTTCGGCCGTCGTCATCCCGTCCGGGCGTCGAGCGCCGCGGCGAACGCGGCGTAGGCGGGCCGGTCAAAGAGCCAGAACCGGGCCTCCTCGACACCAACCGACTCGGCGAGGCCGGCGCCGACCGCCGCCACGGCGACCGCCGCCGCCGCGTCGAGCGGATACCCGTAGGCCCCGGTCGAGATCGCCGGGAGGGCGAGTGCCCGGACGCCGTTCGCCTCGGCCAGGGCCAGGGCCCGCCGGTAGCACGAGGCGAGGAGCTCGGCCTCCCCGGCCTCGCCCCCGCGCCAGACCGGCCCGACCGCGTGGATCACGAACCGGCAGGCCAGGCGTCCGGCGCCCGTGATCTTCGCCTCCCCGGTCTCGCATCCGCCGAGCTCCCGGCACTCGGCCAGGAGCTCCGGCCCCGCCGCCCGGTGGATCGCCCCGTCGACCCCGCCGCCGCCCAGGAGGCTGGAGTTGGCCGCGTTGACGATCGCCCCGGCCTCCCGGTCGGTCGTGATGTCGCCGAGGTGGAGGGTGATCCGACCCATCAAATCGCTCCGCTCACCCCCGGGCCCCCTCACCGACCCCCGCTCCGTCGATCGAAGCGGGCGCCGACCGGGGGTTGCGTCCGCCCGGCCTAGCTCTTCTCGCCCGGGACGTCCAGCTCGGCCAGCTCCTCGACGAAGCCGGCATCCGACCCGAGGCCGATCTCCTCGAGCGAGGCGAGATCCTGGTCGAACTCGGCCCCGAACCCGCCGTTCCCGATCCCGAGCTCGGCCGCCAGGTCGTCGTCGCCGAGCAGCCCGAGGTCGTCCATCGCCCGGGGGAGCGGCTCCGCCGGCTGGATCTCGATCCGCCGGTAGCGCTTGAGACCGGTCGCCGCCGGAATCAGCTTCCCGATGATCACGTTCTCCTTGAGCCCGTTCAGACGGTCGATCTTGCCCTCGAGGGCGGCGTCGGTCAGGACCTTCGTCGTCTCCTGGAAGGAGGCCGCCGAGAGGAACGAGTCGGTGTTCAGGGAGGCCTTGGTGATCCCGAGGATGATGTCCTCGAACTGGGCGGACTCCCCACCCTTGCGGATGATCTCGTCGTTGATCTTGGCGAACTCGAACCGATCGACGAACTGCCCCGGGAGGTACTCGGTGTCGCCCTTCTGGTCGACCCTGACCTTCTTGAGCATCTGCCGGACGATCAGCTCGATGTGCTTGTCGTTGATGTCGACGCCCTGGGACTTGTAGACCTCCTGGACCTCGCGGACCAGGTACTGCTCGGTCTCGGTCCGCCCCCGGATGGCCAGGAGCTCGTGCGGGTACAGGGAGCCCTCGTTGAGCTGGGCGCCCGCGTCGATCTGCTGCCCGGCGGTGACGAACAGCCGGGTCCGGCGGGGGAAGGTGTGGCGGTGCTCCTCGCCCGACTCGTCGGTGATCACCGCGGTCAGGGCCTTGTCGGACTCCTCGATCGAGATCACCCCGTCCTGCTCGGCGATCTTGGCCAGGCCCTTCGGCTTGCGCGCCTCGA
>JAXDHK010000143.1:0-5845 GCA_034664545.1 Solirubrobacteraceae bacterium | reverse complement strand
ACCACGGTCGGGGGCGGGGGGCCGACGGTGATGCCGTGGCCGACGGCCGCCGTCGTGCCGTTGGTGTCGGTGACGTAGAGGCCGACGCTGACCTTCCCCGGGGCGGCGAAGGCGTGGGTGGCGGTCGGTCCGCTCCCGTCGGGGGTCCCGTCGCCCCAGACCCACCGGTAGCCGGTGATCGTCGCTCCGGGCGCGGTCGCGGTCGACGCCGACCCGTTGAAGGAGACGGTCTGGCCGACGGCGGGGGTGTACGTGCTCGGGGTGTAGGCCGCGGTCGGGGGCGGGGCGCCGAGCGGGCTGACGGTGATGGTGTGGCCCTCCGCCCCGACGCTCCCGAGGCTGTCGGTGACGTAGAGGCCGACGCTGAGCTTGACCGGGGCGACGAAGGCGTGGGTGGCGGTCGGTCCGCTCCCGTCGGGGGTCCCGTCGCCCCAGACCCACCGGTAGCTGACGATCGGCGCTCCGGGCGCGGTCGCCGTCGACGCCGACCCGTTGAAGGAGACCGTCTGGCCGACGACCGGGGTGTAGGTGCTCGGGCTGAACGCCGCGGCCGGGGGTGGGGGGCCGACGGTGATGCCGTGGCCGACGGCTCCGACCGTGCCGAGGCTGTCGGTGACGTAGAGGCCGACGCTCCGTGGTCCGGTCGTCGGGGCCGTGAAGACGTGGGTCGGGGTCGGGCCGCTCCCGTCGGGAGTGCCGTCGCCCCAGACCCACCGGTAGGCGGCGATGGTCGCTCCGGGCGCCCGGGCGCTCGACGCCGACCCGTTGAAGGAGACGGTCTGCCCGACCGCGGGGGTGTAGGTGCTCGGGGTGTAGGCCGCGGTCGGCGGGGTCGGGGTGACGGAGAGGACGGCCGACTTCGCACTCGCGCCGTAGGTCGCGGTGATCGTCGCCTGGGCGGCGGCGCCGATGGCGATGGTGGTGACGACGAAGGTCGCGCTCGTCGCCCCGGCCGCGACGCCGACCCCGGGCGGGACGCCGGCGGTCGGGCTGCTCGTGGTCAGAGCCACCGTCGCCCCCCCGGTCGGGGCGGCTCCGCTCAGGCTCACGGTGGCCGTCGTCGGCGCCCCGCCCACCACGCTGGCCGGGCTCAGCGTCACCGAGGTGACGGTCGGGCCGGCCGGCGGTCCGTCTGTCCCGGTCCCCGCCGGGGTGCCCAGGCCGGTCGGGCCGTCGTAGCCCGTGGTCGCCTGGCACAGGTAGGAGCCCCCGCACGTGCCGTTGGTCCCCGACTTGACGTCGAAGAACGCCGCCGGGTGGGCGTAGGGGAAGGAGCCGTAGGGGGTCGCCGTGCCGGCCCGGCCCCCGGCGAGGGCATCGACGCCGGCCACGATCGGGGCCGAGGCGCTCGTCCCCCCGTAGATCGCCCAGGTCCCGCCCGTCTGGTAGGTGTCGTAGACGGCCACCCCGGTCCGGGGGTCGGCGACGGCGGAGACGTCGGCGACCGACCGGTTCGCACACCCGGTGTCGAGCTGCCAGGTCGGCTTGGGCACGTAGGCCGAGCAGCCGCTCCCGGCCCCGGACCAGACCGACTCGGTCCACCCCCGGGCGGCGCTCGTGCTCCGGGTCAGGCTCGTGCCCCCGACCGCCTGGACGAAGCGGGAGGCCGCCGGGAACTGGACGCCGTAGCCGTCGTCGCCGGAGCTGACCGTGATGTCGACGCCCGGATGGTTGTAGTCGGCTTGGTCGGAGGCCTCGCTGCTGTACTCCGAGCCGCCGTAGCTGTTGGACACCTGGGTCGCCCCGAGGGCCACGGCCCGGTCGACGGCGGCGCCGAGGTCGGAGAGGAACGACGACTTCGCCTCGACGAGGACGATCTTGCAGGCCGGGCAGATCGCCGAGGCCATGTCGAGGTCGAGGGACACCTCGCTGGCCCACCCGGCGTCGGCCCGGGGATAGGAGGTCCCGCCGGCCTGGTCGACCCGGCGCAGGCAGCCGTTGGCCGTGGTGCAGGCCGGGAGCCCGTAGGTCGACCGGTAGTGGCCGAGGTCGGCCTCGGCGTTCGGATCGTCGTAGGCGTCGACGATCCCGATCGTCTGGCCGGTCCCGCCGGTCGGAGCCGCCCCGGCGGTGCCGAGCGCGTAGGCGCTCCACAGGTCCGCCGGCCCCAACCCGGCCGGGGCCGCGGTGACCAGCGGGGTCACGCCGCCGGCGTCGGCGGTGAGGATCTCGGTGAGACACCGGGCCTGGCGGGCCGGGACCGCGGGACAGGCGTCGCGGACCCCCCGCGCCGGACCGGCCCCCGCGGCGGCGGCGGGGACGGCGAGGACGAGCACGGCGATGAACCCGAGGATCCGTCCGTGGATCCCCCCCTGCGACAGACGCACGCTCGATCTCCTCGCGAGTGCCCGACATGAATGAGAACGAGAGTCGAGGCTAACACCGCCGACCGTCCCGTCGGGGCCGTACATCTGTCGAGGCGAGAAATCCCACCGGCCGCCGGAACCCGGCTATACTCGGTGGTCTTGGCCTCAGCTACACCCACCACGCAGCGCGCCCGGACCGCTTGACGCGCTCGCGGCTCCATTGATGCCGGACTCCGCGACCCCGCGTACGCGGATGGCTGAACGGGACGAAGCCTAGTGCCGGTTCCCCGTAGATTCGACCGTCGCCCGCCCGAGCGGGACACGACCCGGATCAACGAGCGGATCCGCGTACCCGAGGTCCGCCTGATCGGTGAGGACGGGTCCCAGATCGGGGTCCTGAAGATCGACGACGCCCTTCGCTACGCCCAGAATCGGGATCTCGATCTCGTCGAGGTGGCGCCCGAGGCCAAGCCCCCGGTCTGCCGGGTGCTCGACTACTCGAAGTACAAGTACGAGCAGGCCCAGAAGGTCAAGCAGGCGCGCAAGCACCAGCAGCAGATCACGATCCGGGAGATCAAGTTCCGCCCGAAGATCGCCCAGCATGACTACGACACCAAGAAGGGCCACATCGAGCGGTTCCTCAAGCACAAGGACAAGGTCAAGGTGACGATCATGTTCCGCGGCCGCGAGGTGACACACCCCGAGCGGGGCGTGATGATCCTCGACCGCCTGGCCGAGGAGCTGGCCGAGCTGGCGATCGTCGAGCAGCGCCCGATCCAGGACGGCCGGAACATGACGATGATGCTCGGCCCCTCGAAGGCGGTCCTGGCCGGCCAGTTCGACGACAGCAAGCGCGGTGAGGTCACGGTGGACGGCGCCGCCGCCGCCGCGGCCGCCGGCGGCGACGACGGGACGGATGCGCCCGGGTCCGAGGCGCCGGCCCCCGCCACCGAGACCCCGAGCCCGACCCCGGCCGACGGCGCCGCCCCCGCTGTGGAGGCGCCGGCCGCCGCCGCCGGGAGCGCGAGCGCGGCGACCCCGCCCCCCGCGGCCGACGGCGCCACCGCCAATGGGTCGCCGGCCACGCCCGAAGCACCCGATACCGCTCCCAGCCCAGACCGTCCGGCGCGTCCGGAACCGCCGGCCAGCGAGGCGATGGCCTCGCTCCCGCCCCGCCGTGATCGCCAGGCCCGGGACGACCCGCCGGCGCTCGCCGAGGCGACCCGGAACTCGGCCTAGCGGCCACCCCCGGGGGGCGCCGAGCGCCCCCGCCCGCTAAGCTACGCGGTCGCGATGCCCAAGATGAAGACCCATTCCGGCGCGAAGAAGCGCTTCAAGGTGACCGGTACCGGCAAGGTCCGGGGCCACCACGCCTACACGAGCCACATCCTCGGGAAGAAGTCGGCCAAGCGCCGGCGCTCGCTCGGCCAGCCGGCGATCCTCGCCGGCGCGGACGTACCCCGGGTGAAGAAGCTGCTCGGGGTGGGCAAGTGACCCGGGTCAAGCGCTCGGTCAGCGCCAAGAAGAAGCGGCGGGCGACGCTCGAGCGGACGAAGGGGTTCCGGGGGGAGGCGAACTCGAACTACAAGCGGGCCAAGGAAGCGCTGATGAAGGCGGACGCCTACGCCTACCGCGACCGGCGCAACCGCAAGCGCGACTTCCGCCGGCTGTGGATCACCCGGATCAACGCGGCGGCCCGGCAGAACGACATGAGCTACTCGACCTTCATCCACGGCCTCGGCCTGGCCGGGATCGAGCTCGACCGGAAGGTCCTGGCCGACATCGCCGTCCGGGATCCCGAGACCTTCCGCCGATTCGCCGATGCCGCCCGCGAGGCGTCGGCTGCCTGACCGGCAACCCCGACACACGAACCTCCCGGGCGCCGCTTCCTTCGAGGACGGCGCCCTTTTTCGTTCTGATGATCACCTCCCCCGACAACCAACACCTCAAGGAGCTCCGGAAGCTCGCCCGCCGGTCCGGGCGCGCCCGGTCGGGTCGGTTCCTGGCCGAGGGGGAGGACCTCCACGCGGCGGCGGCGGCCGCCGGCTGGGAGGCCCGGGTCAGGCTCTGCCCGGCCGGCCTGGCCCCGGGGGACGGCTGGCTCGAGGTCGCGCCCGCGCTCCTGGCCGGGGTCTCGACCCTGGGCTCGGGGACCCGGGCGATCGCCGTCTATGACCAGCGGTGGGCCCCGGCCCCGGTCGGACCGGTCTGCGTCTACCTCCACGGGGTCGGGGATCCCGGGAACGTCGGGACGATCATCCGGGCCGCGCACGCCTTCGGGGCCGGGTCGGTGGCGCTCGGCCCCGACTGCGCCGACCCCTACGGACCCAAGGCGGTCCGGGCGAGCATGGGGGCGATCTTCTCGGTCCCGGTCGCCCGGTCGGCCGGCCCCGGCGAGCTGCCGGGCGAGCTGGTCGGCCTCGACGGGGCCGCCCCCGAGGCGATCGGCGGGCCGTTCGGGGCCGAGCTGACGCTCCTGGTCGGAGCCGAGCGGGACGGGCTCGGACCGGAGGTGCTCGGGGCGTGCGACCGCGTGGTGTCGATCCCCCAGGCCGGGGGCCACTCCCTGAACGCGGCGATGGCCGCGACGATCGGCCTCTACGAGGTCGCGCGCGACCGGCGCGCCCGGGCCGAGGCCGAGCCGGCCGGGGGAGCCCGTAGGATGGCCGGGGGATGCCCGTGAGCCCGACCGAGCGAATCGCCGCGCTCCGTGCCGAGGCCGAGGGCGCGATCGCCGCCGCCGCCGACACCGGGGGGCTCGAGCGGCTCCGGGTCCGCTACCTCGGGCGCCGGGCCGAGCTCCCCCAGCTCCTGCGGGGGGTGGCCGACCTCGACCCGTCCGAGCGCGCGGCGGTCGGCCGGGCGGCCAACGAGGCCCGGCGGGGCCTCGAGGCCATGATCGCGACGCGCGAGGCCGCCCTGGCCGCCGCGGAGCTCGACCGGCGGCTGGTCGCCGACCGGGTCGACGTCACCCTCCCGGGCGACCCGCCCCAGCCGGTCGGCCGCCTCCACCTCCTGACGCAGACCCGCCGGGAGATCGAGGACGTATTCGCCGGCCTCGGGTTCGGGATCGTCGAGGGGCCGGAGATCGAGCTCGTCGACTACAACTTCGACGCCCTCAACCACGCCCCGACCCACCCGGCCCGGGCCCGGAGCGACACGTTCTACGTCTCCGAGGACGTGCTCCTCCGAACCCACACCTCCCCGATGCAGGTCCGGGTGATGGAGCGCGAGCCACCGCCGCTGCGGGTGATCGTCCCCGGCCGGGTCTACCGGCCCGACAACGACGCGACCCACACGCCCCAGTTCCACCAGATCGAGGGCCTGGCGGTCGACGAGGGGATCACCCTGGCCGACCTCAAGGGCACCCTCCTGGCCTTCGCCCGGGCGATCTTCGGCGACGAGCGCCAGGTCCTCCTGCGCCCGCACTTCTTCCCGTTCACCGAGCCGAGCGTCGAGGTCGACGTCTCCTGCTTCGCCTGCGCCGCCGGGTGGCGGCCCGACGGGTCGCACCCTGACGGGCACAGGCGGTGCGCCCT
>JAXDHK010000142.1:0-2567 GCA_034664545.1 Solirubrobacteraceae bacterium | reverse complement strand
AAGTCCCTCGGCCGCCCGGGACACCCCGTCGGCGGTGCTGGCCACGAGGCCGACCCGGGAGCCGAGGCCGGCGAAGTGCTGGGCCGTGGCCAGTCCGATCCCCCGCGAAGCCCCGGTGACCAGCACCGTCCTGCCTTCGAACTCCGACATCGGAACCTCCGCGCCTCGAGAGTCGGGGCCGCGCCGCCGATCGCGCCGCCCCGCCCCGCGTGCCTGGGGAGCCTATCCCCCGAGGAGGGCGGTCGCCTCGACCTCGACGAGCAGGTCGGGCCGGTGCAGGCCGGTCACGCCGTAGACCCCGGTGGCCGGGGCGACGACCCCGAAGACCTCCCTGTGGGCCCGCCCGACGGCCTCGCCGTTGGCGGCGATGTCGACGACGAAGATCCGCGTGCGCACGACGTCCCCGGCCCCGCCGCCGAGGGACTCGACCGCCGCCAGGACGCCGGTCAGCGCGTCGCGGGCCTGGTCGTAGGCGCTCTCCCCGGGGGCGGTTGTACCGCTGACCTCGATCACTCCGTCCCGGCGGCAGGCCCGGCTCGAGCCGAGCTGCTCCTCCCAGGGGTTCTCGGCCGGAATTCGCTGCACCGGGAACATCCTACGGGCCGAACCCTGCCGCCCGGCCGGGGGAGGGAAGACAGGCTACCCTTCGCGACCCATGGCGATCGGCTTCATCGGCTCCGGCAACATGGCCCGAGCCCTCGCGCGCGGGCTCGGCGACCCGGTGCTCGCCACCGACGCCGGGTCGGGTCGGGCCGCCGCCCTGGCCGGTGAGGTCGGCGGCGAGGCGCTCGCCGGGAACGCCGAGCTGGCCGGACGGGCCGAGGTGATCGTCCTCGCCCACAAGCCGGCCCAGCTCGAGGACGTGGCCGGGGAGATCGCCCCGGTGGCCCGGCGGGTGATCTCCCTCCTGGCCGGGGTTCCCCTCGAGCGCCTCCGAACCGCCTACCCGGATTCCGAGGTCGTCCGGGCGATGCCGAATACGGCGGTCGAGGTCCGCGAGGGCGTCACCTGCCTGTGCAGTGCCGGTGCCCCCGAGCTCGGCCCGGCCGCCCGGGCCCTGTTCGAGCGCGTCGGTCTGGCCGTCGAGCTCCCCGAGCGCCTGATGGACGCGGCGACCGCGGTCAGCGGCGTCGCGCCGGCCTACGTCGCCCTGATCGCCGAGGCGTGGATCGACTCGGCCGTACGCCACGGGCTGCCGGCCGCCCAGGCCGCCGAGCTGGTCGGGGCGGCCCTGCGGGGGTCGGCGACGCTGCTCCAGGCCCGGGCCATGGACACCCTGGCCGTCCGCCGGGGCGTCACCTCCCCGGCCGGGGTGACCGCGCGCGGGCTGGCCGCCCTCGAGGAGGCCGGTCTGCGGACGGCGTTCGCCCATGCCGCCGACGAGGTGCTCCGGTGACCCTCCCGCTGCTCACGGTCCGGAGCGACGTAGCGAGCTACCTCGATGCCCTGATCTGGGTCTACACGCTCGTGATCTTCGCCTACATCGTCTCGAGCTGGATCTTCGCCATGGGCATACGGATCCCGTACTCCCGGTACACGGACGCCGTGCTCGGGTTCCTCCGCGACGTGACCGAGCCCTACCTGAGCCTGTTCCGGCGGTTCATCCCCCCGTTCGGGGCGTTCGACTTCAGCCCGATCATCGCGATCTTCGCCCTGCGGATCGTCGGCGGCATCGTCGTCTCCCTCATCCGCGGCTGACGGTGGCCGGCGCGGCCCGTCGGGCGTGGCTTCGGGCCGGGCTGGTCGCCGGAGGCGTCGTCGTCCTCGACCAGGTGACCAAGCAGCTCCTGGTCAGCTCGATCGGCCCGGGTGAGCATCGGTCGGTGGTCCCGGGGGTGCTCGAGTTCGTCCACGCGGTCAACCACGGCGTCGCCTTCAGCGTCTCGGCCGGGGGGCCCGAGATCGTCGTCGTGGTCATCGGGGTGGCGATCGCCGCGATCGTCGCCTACTTCGCCACCCACGCCGACCGGCCGCTCCTCTGGCTCCCGGCCGGGATGATGGTCGGGGGGGCGGTCGGGAACCTGGTCGACCGAGTCCGCGACGGGGCGGTCACCGACTTCGTCAAGCTCCCCCACTGGCCGGCGTTCAACCTCGCCGACGCGACGATCACCCTCGGGGTCATCGCCCTCCTCTACGTGCTCAGGGACGATGGAAGTCCGCGTCCCGCCTGAGGCCGCCGGCCTCCGGCTCGACACGTTCCTCGGCGCCGTCGTCGGGTCCCGGGCCCAGGCCCAGCGGCTGGTCGAGCAGGGGGACGTCCGGGTCGACGGCCGGGTCGTGCCCAAGCGCCATCCGCTGACCGGGGGGGAGACGATCGTCCTGGCCGCCGGGGCCGGCCGGGCCGAGCGGGCACCGGACGCGGCCGAGACCGATCCGGCGCCCTACGCGATCGCCTTCGAGGACGACGACCTCCTCGTGGTCGAGAAGCCGGCCGGAGTCGTCGTCCATCCGGCCCGGGGTCACCGGCACGGCACGCTCTCCCAGGCCCTGGCCGCGCGGGGGGCGGAGGGCGGGGACCCGTGGCGGGCGGGCATCGTCCACCGCCTCGACAAGGACACGTCGGGACT
>JAXDHK010000141.1:0-2647 GCA_034664545.1 Solirubrobacteraceae bacterium | reverse complement strand
CGCGTATTCGGCGACGACCACCGCCACGTGGCCCGCGGGCGGGAGGACCGGCGCGTCGGTCCAGAGCAGGTGAATCTGCGTGCCCGCTCGCTCGACCCAGGCCGCCCGGTCTCGCAACGCGCTCGGCGGCTCGACCGCGACGAACCCGAGCAGGCGCCAGAACGCGACCGCGGCCGGTCCGTCGGCGGGCCTCGTCTCGAGGGCGACGTGGTGGATCACGACTCCCGCCGGTACCCGCCACCCGCCCCGCCGACACCCGAGGATGAGGTTGCGGTGGCCCGGCCGCGGCGCTACCTTCTGGGCATGACCCGGACCGAGGCCGACCTCGTATGCGCGGAGCGCAACCGCGAGGACGTAAGCCAGCCCGGGGTGCGCTGGCTCGTCCGGGAGGTGACGCCCGGGGACTGGGGCGCCGTGCGGGTGACGATCCCCGGGATGAGGGCGAGGGGCCCGCTCAAGACGACTACCGAGGCCCGCCCCCGGCCCGAGCAGGCGCCCGATCCCCGCCCGCCGGTCAACCCGAACTGGGGCTTCCCGGGCTGAGCGACCCACCGGTGGCGGCCCGGGCTCCCCAGCCGCGGGCCGCCGTCAGCGGAGGACGGCCTCCGCGGGATCGTCCTCGTAGAGCTTGATCACCCGGACCCCGCCGGGCGCCCCGTCCTGGTCGAGGGCGTTGATGCACAGCCGGCAGAGGACGCACTCGTCGAGGTTCTCCTCGGCGATGGCGAGCGTCCCATCGGGGCCGGCGGCGAAGATGTCGACCGGGCAGACCTCGACGAGCTTGGCGACCAGCCGGGGGTCCCGGGCCACCGCGTCGTCGACCTCGACGTCGATGAAGAGCCCGCTCATGCCGAGACCCGTCGGGCTTCGATCTTCGCTCTGATCAGGTCGGGGATCTGGGAGATCTCCTCGGCCACCTCGATCCCGGCCTCGGCCAGGCGGACGATCTTCTCGAACGCCGTGTCCTCCTTGCCCTCGACGATGGTCCCGGCGTGGCCGAAGCTCATCCCGGGCATCTCGTCCATGAAGCGCCCGGCCATGAAGGCGACGATCGGGAGGCGGGAGTCGTGCTCGCGCACCCACCGGGCGAGCTCGGCCTCCATGCGCCCGCCCGGCTCGGTGTAGACGACGAGCCCCTGGGTCTGGTCGTCGGCCTCGAAGAGGGGCATAAGCTCGGCGTAGGTCGACCCGATGATCGCGTCGCCCCCGATCGAGACGGCGGTCGACTGACCGAGTCCGGCGGCGGTCAGCGTCGAGGACATCTCCGTGGTCATCCCGCCCGACCGGGAGATCACGCCGATCGGCCCCGGCGTGTAGGCCTGGGCGGCGTTCTTGGCCGGCCCGCCGATCCCGCCCATCTTGACCACGTCGGGGACGATGATCCCGAGGCAGTTGGGCCCGATGATCCGCGCCCCGCGCAGCCCGGCGAGCTCGACCATGGCGGCGACATCGGCCCGGGGGATCCGCTCGGTGACGATCACGATCAGCTTGATCGCGTTCTCGATCGCCTCGAAGACGGCGTCCCGGGTGAAGGCGGGGGGGACGGTGACCACCGACCCGTATATCGGCCCGCCGTGGTGGTCGACCGCCTGGGCGACGGTGTCGAACACGGGGATGCCGTGGACGTCGCGCCCGAGCCGGCCCGGCGTGACCCCGCCGACGATCTTGGCCCCGGCCCCGTAGTCGAGGCACTCCCGCGTCAGGTTCACGGCCTCCCGACCGGTGATGCCCTGGACGATGAAGGTGGTGTTCTCGTCGACGAGGATGCTCATGCTCCGGCTCCGATCTTCTCGACCGCGCGGCGGGCGGCCTCGTGCATCGAGACAGACCGGTCGGCGTACTCGATCCCGTAGTGCTCGAGGATCTTGAAGCCCTCCTCCTCCCAGGCCCCGGGGATGCGGAAGATGGCGATCTTCTCGGCCGGGTCGTAGCCGAGCTCGACGCAGGCCTTGATCACCCCCCGGGCGACGATGTCGACGCGGGTGTTGGAGACGATCGACATCATCACGGCGATCCGCTCGACCCCGGGCTTCTGGAGGACGAGCTTGGCCAGGCCGCAGGTCTTCGCGACCGACGGGTTGCCGCCGATCTCGCAGTAGTTGGCCGGCCGGCCGCCGTGGGCCCGGACGGCGTCGAAGAGGGTGAGCGACCCGCCGCCGGCCCCGATCACCAGGCCGAGGTTCCCGTCGAACTCCGTCACGTTTCCGGCCACCCCCCGGTGGTCCTGCGCGTCGACGGCCTCTCCGGCGATCTCGAACGGCGTCGCCTCGCGGGCCTGGCGGGTCTCCTCGCCGCCGACCCCGAGGGCGGCAAGCAGGGCCTTCTGGCGGGGGCGCGCCTCGTTCTCCATGTCCATGTGGGCGTCGAGGGCGACGAACGTCCCGTCCTCGAGCTCGCCGATCGGGTTGATCTCGGCGAGCGTCATGTCGTACTCGACGAACAGCCGGGCCAGGCGGGCGAGGATCGGGGTCAGCCGGTTGAGGCGCCTCCCGGTCACCCCGATCGAGGCGATCACCTGCTTGGCCTGCCAGTCGGAGACGGGGAGGAGGTTGGAGAAGTGGCCGCGGCCGACGTGGTCGGGGTGGGTGGCGGCGACCTCCTCGATGTCGATTCCGCCCATGTCGCTGAACAGCATCACCGGCTGCTT
>JAXDHK010000140.1:0-9868 GCA_034664545.1 Solirubrobacteraceae bacterium | reverse complement strand
ACGAGATCGTCGAGGTAGGGCTCCTTCGTCCGCGTCATCGCGAAGGCGGTGAGGTTGTAGAGGTAGGCCTCCGAGGTCCGGTAGAGGGCCTGCTCGTCGCCGACCCGGTCGAGCTCGGACTCGAGCTGAGCCTCCCAGTCGACGAGCCGGGCGTGATCGTAGGCGGCACCCAGGTATTCGCGAAGCTCGGCCTCCTCGCGGACAGGGTCGATCATGTGGAGCGGTTTCGGGCCGGGAGCATGGGGCGGCGGGCTCGGGAGGGCATTCGGGTCGGCCACGGCTCGTTACGCTAACGCCCGTGGAGCTGCTCGAGCGAGCGATGGAGCGCCGGTGGTACCACTCGATCGAGCTGGCGCCCGGGCGGGTGACCGACGGGTGGTTCGATCTGCGGCCCTTCGTCGATGCCTACGGGCTCCCGGACCGCCTCGACGGAATGCGGGTGCTCGACGTCGGAACCTGGGACGGCTTCTGGGCCTTCGAGCTCGAGCGGCGGGGAGCGGCCGAGGTGGTGGCGCTCGACCTCGACGACGAGCGCGACCTCGACTGGCCGCCCCGGCGCCGGCCCGACCGGTTCGCCTCCGAGCCGCGGGGGGCGGGGTTCCGCCTGGCCCACGAGCTCCTCGACTCGCGGGTCGAGCGGGTCAACTGCTCGATCTACGACGCCCGGCCCGAGGAGCTCGGGACCTTCGACCTGATCTTCTGCGGGTCGGTGATCATGCACCTCCGCGACCAGCTGCTCGCCCTCGAGCGGATCGCCTCGCTCTGCACGGGGACGTTCATCTCGGCCGAGGAGTACGACCGGCTGACCGAGCTCATCCCCCTCGGCCTCGCCCGCTACCACGCCGACCGGGAGGCGGCCGTCGTCTTCTGGCTCCCGAGCGCCCGGACCTGGCGGCGGATGCTGTGGACGGCCGGCTTCGACGACGTCCGCCGGCACGGCCGGTTCACCCTCCGGGCGACCGACGGCCTCCGGGTCCCCCACGTCGTCCATCACGCCCGCCGGACCGGCGGGGCCGAGCCGAACTGAAGGGCGAGTCCGAGCTCAGCGTCGTGATCCCGACGCTCGGGCGTCCGGGACCGCTCAAGCGGGCGCTCGAGCGCCTGGCCCAGCAGGTGCCCGGGGGCTTCGAGGTGGTCGTGGCCAGCGACGCGCTCGACCCCGACCCGGTGGCGACGGCCGCGCTGACCGGGACGCCCGAGGGCTGGCGGCACGTCCAGGCGCCGGTCCCCGGGGCGTCGGCCGCCCGGAACATGGGCTGGCGGGCGGCCTCGGGGGAGATCGTCCTCTTCCTCGACGACGACATCCTCGGGGATTCGGAGCTGGTCGCCGTGCACGCGGGGGCCCACGCGGCCGAGCCGGACGACCGGACGGTCGTGCTCGGCCACGTCCGCTGGGCCGACGACCTCCGGGTGACGCCGTTCATGCGCTGGCTCGACGCCGGGGGCCTCCAGTTCGACTATGCCGGCCTGTCCGACGGGGACGACGCCGGGTGGGGGCGGATGTACACGGCCAACCTGTCGGTCAAGCGGTCCCTGCTCGAGCGGGTCGGCGGCTTCGACGAGGTGGGCTTCCCCTACCTCTACGAGGATCTCGACCTCGCCCGCCGGGCGCGTGACGCCGGCGGCCTGACCGTCCGGTACCGCCCGGCCGCCTCGGCCGAGCACCTCGGGGCCACGACCCTCGAGGACTGGCTCGGCCGGGTCGAGCGGCTGGCGCTCGCCGAGCGGGCCTTCGTCACCCGCTACCCCGACGTCACCCCCCACTTCCACGAGATCTTCGCCGGGGCGGCCGCCGAGCGCCCGGCCCGGGGCCGGGGGCGCCACCTGGCCGGGCTCATCCCGCGGGGGACGCCGGGGGTCGGGGCCCGGGCGTGGGCCAGCGCCGAGGCCGCCTATGCCCAGACGCTGGCCCCGGGATTCCTCGACGCCTGGGAGCGGGCCGGCCGGGTCGGCGAAATACCTACGTAGATCCGAGATTGGTGGTACGGTCCGCGGCGGGCTCGGGAGGCCGGGAGGCGCAGCCCGGAACTCCGGCCGGCGCGGCTCTCCCCGCTCCTGGCCCGGGGGCGGCAACCACGACGAGGAGAAGGAGTCACCTTGCTGAACCCGACGTTGACCAGGCGCGTCGCGGCGGCGGTCGCCGCGATCGGAGCATCCGCATTGGCCGTGGGCTGCGGGAGCGCCAGCAGCAGCAGCAGCTCGGGCACGACGTCCTCCGCCACGAGTGCGACGACGGCCGCCGGGTCGAAGGCGACGGTGTTCGCGGCCGCCTCCCTGTCGAAGGTGTTCCCGAAGATCGAGCCGAGCGCCACCTATACGTTCGGCGGCTCGGGAGCCCTCGAGACGCAGATCGAGCAGGGGGCTCCGGCCGACGTGTTCGCGGCGGCGAGTCCCAAGCAGCCGGCCCAGCTCCTGGCCAAGGGGCTGATCGGCGCGCCGACGAAGTTCGCCACCAACACCCTCGTCCTGATCGTGCCCCAGGCGAACCCGGCGCACATCGCCGGGGTCGCCGACGTGACGAAGCCGGGGGTCAAGCTCGTCATCTGCAACGCGACCGTCCCGTGCGGCGACTACGCCCGGAACGTGTTCAAGGCCCTCGGGATCGCCGCGGCGGCGATGAAGAACGTGGTGAGCATGACGAGCGACGTGACCCAGGTGGTCGCCGAGGTCGCGAGCGGCCAGGCCGACGCCGGGTTCGTCTACGTCACCGACGCCAAGACGGCAGCCGGGAAGGTCGCCGTGGTCAGCCTCCCGGCCAAGGCCAAGCCCCAGACCAGCGACCTGATCGCCGTGGTCAAGTCGGGCCGCAACCAGGCGGCGGCGAGCGCGTTCGTCGCCAAGCTGCTCTCCCCGTCGGGTCAGGCCGCGCTCCGGGCGGCGGGCTTCGGCAAGCCGTGACGGCGGCCGCGGCCAGCGGCGCGCCGACCGACGGCGACTACGACCGGGCGTCGAGGCTGGCCGGGCTCGGGCGCTTGGCCAGGGCGTTCGGGTCGGCGCTGGTGATCGCGGTGGTGCTCGGCTTCCTGCTCCTCCCGATCGTCGCCCTGATCACCTACCAGCCGGTACACGCGCTGATCGACGGCTTGGGGGCGAAGGTGGCGACCGACGCGATCGTCGTCTCCTTTCGGACGAACCTCGTCGCCTTCGTCGTGATGGTCGGGCTCGGCACCCCGTTCGCCTACCTCCTCGGCCGGGGGCGCTTCCCCGGGCGGACGCTCGTGATCACGCTGGTCGAGCTGCCCCTGGTCATGCCCCCGGCGGTCGCCGGGCTCGGCCTCCTGGTCGCCTTCGGACGGGTCGGGCTGCTCGGGCACACGTTCGGCGTGCTCGGCTTCGACCTCGCCTTCACCGAGGCGGCGGTGGCGGTCGCCATCCTCTTCGTCGCCGGTCCCTTCTACCTCCGGGGGGCGATCGCGGCGTTCGAGGCGGTCGACGGGACGCTGCTCGACGTGGCCGGAACCCTCGGCGCCGGGCCGGTCCGGCGGATGCTCCGGGTGGCGATCCCGCTGGCCGCCGGAGGCCTCGGGGCGGCGGCCGCGGTCGCGTTCGCCCGGGGCATCGGCGAGTTCGGTGCGACCATCCTCTTCGCCGGGAGCTTCCAGGGGAGGACCCAGACGCTGCCGCTCGCCGTGTACGGCCTCTTCGACGCCGACCTCGGCCAGGCGATCGCGATCGGCGTGCTGCTGATCGTGGTCAGCGCCACCATCCTGCTCACCTCCAAGCTCCTCGTCCGCTCGTGGATCTCCTCGACATCGACATCGTCCTAGCCCGCCGGGCGTTCGACCTCCGGGCGAGCCTGGGCGTCGGGTCGGAGACGGTCGCCCTGCTCGGCCCCTCGGGAGCCGGGAAGACGTCGCTCCTGCGGACGGTCGCCGGGCTCGAGCGGCCCGAGGCCGGGCGCGTCGCCCTGGGGGACGAGGTGTGGTTCGACGCCGGACGGCGGGCCCACCTGAGCGCCGAGCGGCGGCGGGTCGGCTACCTCCCGCAGGACTACGGGCTGTTCCCCCACCTGACCGTCGCCGGAAACGTCCGCTTCGCCGGCCGGCGCGACCGGCCCGACCTGCTCGAGCGCGTCGGGGTCGGCCACCTCGCCCGGGCGCGGCCGCGAGAGCTCTCGGGCGGGGAGCGCCAGCGGGTGGCCCTGGCCCGGGCCCTGGCCCGGGAGCCCCGGGTGCTGCTGCTCGACGAGCCCTTCGGCGCCCTCGACCCGGTCACGCGCCAGGTGGTGCGCGACGAGCTCGCCGACATCCTCGCCGCCCTGCGGCTCCCGACCCTCGTGGTCACGCACGCGTTCGACGACGCCGCGGCCCTCGCCCACCGGATCGGAGTGATCGACCGGGGCCGGCTCGTGCAGCTCGCCGTCCCGGCCGAGCTTCTGCGCCGCCCGGCGAGCGTCACCGTCGCCGCGCTGACCGGGGCCAACGTCCTGGCCGGAACCGCGACGCCGGCCCCGGCCGGGTCGATCGTCAGCCTGGACGGCGGTGGTCAGCTCGTCAGCTCGACCCCGGCCCGGGGCCCGGTCCACGTCGCCATCCACCCGTGGGAGCTCGAGCTCGCCGTCCCGGACACCCTCGACGGATCCGGGACGGTCACCGACCGGGTGGTCAGCGTCCGCCACAACCGCGGGGGCCTCCTCGTCCGCCTGACCCGCTTCACGCTCCAGACCCGGGTGGGCCGAAGCGGGGACGTCCCGCTGACCGAGGGGTCGACGGTCGGACTGCGGGCGGCGCCGGCCGACGTGCGCATCCTCGGGCCGGACCTCCCGGCTCCGGCGATCGAGCCGGCGATCAGCGCCTGAGCGGTCCGACCGCCCCGACGGGGCGGGGCAGCGCGCCGACCTCGAGGGGCTGACTAGAGTGGCGGCCAGGAATGCTGAATCTCGGCCGGTCCGATCAGCTCGCGGTCCGCCTCACGGCCGCCATCCATTCCGGCGAGCTTGGCGAGCTGCGGCGGCTGCTCGACGGCCGGCCCGACCTGGCGAGGGCGCGGATCGCGGGCCGGGGGGCCGGCTGGCGCACGCCGCTGCACGTCGCCACCGACTGGCCCGGGTACTTCCCGAACGGGCCTGCGATCGTCGGGCTGCTGATCGAGGCCGGCGCCGACCCGAGCGCCGGGTGCGAGGACGGACCGTCGGAGACGCCGCTGCACTGGGCGGCGAGCAGCGACGACGTCGAGGTCGCGGCCGCCCTGATCGACGGCGGGGCCGACATCGAGGCCCCGGGCGCCTCGATCGCGGGCGGGGGACCGCTCGAGAACGCCGTCGGCTACGGGTGCTGGCACGTGGGGCGGCTGCTGGTCGACCGGGGCGCCCGCGTCGATTCGCTGTGGCAGGCGGCCGGGCTCGGCATCATCGAGCGCGTCGGGGAGATCCTCGCCGCCGATCCGCCGCCGACCCGGGCGGACATCGACGGGGCGTTCTGGCAGGCCTGCCACGGCGGCCAGCGGCGGATGGCCGAGCTGCTTTTGACCCGCGGCGCGGACATCAACGCGACCCCGGACTACGCCCATCGTCAGACCCCGCTCGACATGGCCGGCGGCCCGGACACCCGCCGCGGCCAGCTCGTCACCTGGCTGCGCGAGCGCGGCGCGATGTCCGAGACGGAACTGGCGCCCGAGTAGCGGGCGCGCCCTGGTTGCGCGCGGACGGCCATGGCGTTCGGCGAGGATCAGGTCGCATCGACCTGGCGGTCGTGAGCGGTCACCCGCTCGCCACGACCTCCGCGATGACCGCCTCGACGCGGGCGTTGAAGGCGGCGTCGGTGTTGGCGGCGGCCGTCGCGATGCCGCCGGCCCGCATCCGCCCGCGGAGGGCCGGATCGCCGGCCAGCCGCGTCAACCGCTCGGCGAGCCGGCCGGCGTCGCCCGGGGTGAAGAGCAGGCAGTTGTCGCCGTCCCGGAGGTACTCGGCCGACCCCCCGGTCCCGGTGGCCACCACCGGGCACCCACAGGCCATGGCCTCGAGCGGGACGAGCCCCCAGGGCTCGTCCCAGAGCACGGGGAAGATGACGGCGTCGGCCGCCGCGTAGGTCGACGGGAGCTCGTCCCGGTCGCGCCGGCCGGCGAAGTCGACCCGGTCGGCCAGACCGAGCCCGGCCGCCAGGCGGCGCAGCTCGCCGAGGTGGGCCGCCTCGCCCCCGCCGACCACGCTGAGGGTCGCCTCGGACGGGAGGCGGGCGAGGGCCTCGAGCAGCGTGGCGATGCCCTTGCGCGGGTCGATCCGCCCGACGTAGAGAAGCCGCCAGCCCCAGGCGGCGGGCGGCGGGGCGGGCGCCAGGAAGCGGGGGTCGATGCCGCCGTGGGCGACCTCGGCCGGGGGAAGCGCCCACCGTTCGGCGGCCGACCGGCGGACCGAGTCGCTGGCGAAGACGATCCGCCCGCAGGCGGCCGGGTCGAACCGCGCCGGGAGCCCGGTCGCCCGCTCGACCAGCCCCCGGGGGAGGCGGCCGGCCACCCGCAGCCAGGCGTCGACCGCGGGGCCGTAGATCAGCCAGTCGTCGTTGACGAAGGCCACCGCCGGGACCCGGCGGCGCCGGGCACGCTCGAGCAGCGAGAGCGACATCCCGCCCATCGCCCACCAGGAGACGGCGTCCGGGGAGAACGCGTCTAGGTGGCGCTCGAGGACGGCGGCGTTGGCCCGCTCGAGCTCGAGCACCCGGAGCGCGGACAGGCGGGGGAAGGCGTGGTCGCGCCAGTACCAGCGGAGCTCGCGGTGGACGTCCTCGTCGGGGACGCCGGGCCCGACTCCGGGCTCGCGGTGGTCGCTGCAGAGGACGCGGACGTCGTGACCCCGACGGCGGAGGTCCTCGACCGCGGCCTGCCAGACGAGCTCGTACCCCCCGAGGTGGTGCGGGGGATACATGCTGCCGACGCAGAGGACCCGCACCGGGCGGAGCTAAGGACGGACGAAGACGTAGGCGGCCTCGGCGAACCGCTCGAGGCCCTGCCAGGCCCCGGTGGCCTCGTGGTGGGCGAGCTCGAAGCCGAGCCGGCCGAGCTTGTCGCGGAGGGCGGAGTCGGTGATCCCCCACTGCCAGATGTCGTGGACGTCCCGCCACGGCCGGCCCCGGCGGTCGTTGGTCTCCTCGAGGCGGCCGAGCGCCTCGTGGTGGATCGGGACGTCGGGGACGGTCGCGAGGTAGCCCTCGACGCCGAGGTCGAGGAGCCGGACGGCCGGGCCCGCCCCGGCGTAGGTCGGCTGGACGATCACGAAGCACCGGGTCCGCTCGGAGTAGAGGTCGAGCACCTCATCCCAGTCGGGCCGGACCTGGTGGAGGAGGACGTCGAAGAGGAGGACGACGTCGACCCGGTCGACCCGGCCGGCGATGACCGGATCGCCGAAGTTCCCCCCGATCAGCTCGACGACGTGGTCGCGCCCGGCCCGCCGGGTGACGGTCGGCGTGAAGTCCTCGTCGACCAGGGCGACCCGCTCGACGCCCGGGCGCCCGGCGGCGTGGAACGCGTACCCCCCGTCGACGGCCCAGACCCCGCCGAGGTCGGCGACGCTCCGGGCGTCGACCAGCCGGCAGGCCCGGTCGATCGAGCGCAGCTTGAGGGGGCCGAGGCCGCCCGACGACTCCGGCTCCGGACGGCGGAGCACAGCTCCGAGGCGGCGGGCCGGGCCGGCGAGGCTCGGGCGGGCGGGTCGCGGGCGCGGAGACATCGGCAGGAGGATAGGCTCCCGCTTTCCGGCGGGCGTCCGAAGGAGCGGCAGACGATGAGCGGTGAGTCGCGGTTCGGCTTGACAGGCCTCGCGGTGATGGGGGCCAACCTGGCGCGCAACGTCGCCCACCACGGCGTCCCGATCGCCGTCCACAACCGGACCCCGTCGAAGACCGAGCAGTTCATGGCCGAACACGGAGACGAGGGCCAGATCACGGGCGCGGCGTCGATCCCCGAGTTCGTCGCCGCCCTCGCCCAGCCCCGGATCGTCATGACGATGGTCAAGGCCGGTGGGCCGGTCGACGCCGTGATCGAGGAGCTCGCCCCCCACCTGAGCGCCGGCGACATCATCATCGACGGGGGCAACTCCCACTACCGGGACACCCAGCGCCGGACGGCCGACCTCGATCGCCGGGGGCTGCGCTTCCTCGGGATCGGGGTCTCCGGAGGGGAGGAGGGGGCGCTCCTGGGTCCGAGCATCATGGCCGGGGGCGACCCGGCCGCCTACGCCGAGGTCGAGCCGATCCTGACCGCGATCGCCGCCCAGGTCGACGGGACGCCCTGCTGCGCCCACATCGGGACCGACGGGGCCGGCCACTACGTGAAGATGGTCCACAACGGGATCGAGTACGCCGACATCCAGCTGATCGCCGAGGCCTTCGACCTCCTGCGCCACGGGGCCGGCCTCGAGGTCCCGGAGATCGCCGAGGTCTTCGCCGGCTGGAACGAGGGCGAGCTCGACTCGTTCCTGATCGAGATCACGGCCAAGGTGCTCGGGAAGACCGACGAGTCGACCGGCCGGCCGCTGGTCGACGTCATCGTCGACGAGGCGGCCCAGAAGGGGACGGGCCGGTGGACCGCCCAGGACGCCCTCGAGCTCGGGATCCCGCTCACGGCGATCACCGAGGCCGTCTTCGCCCGGAGCCTGTCCGCCCTGCGCGACCAGCGGGCCACGGCCTCCGAGCGCCTGGCCGGACCCGCGCCCGGTGACGGGCCCGGAGGCGATCGATCCCTGATCGACGACATCCGCCAGGCGCTCTACGCCTCGAAGATCGTCGCCTACGCCCAGGGGTTCCAGCAGATGACGGCCGCGGCCGAGGCCGAGGGCTGGGACATCGACATGGGCGAGACGGCCACCATCTGGCGGGGCGGGTGCATCATCCGGGCTCGGTTCCTCGACCGGATCCGCGAGGCCTACGAGCACGATCCCCGGACGCCGAACCTCCTCCTGGTCGACCACTTCCGCGACCCGGTCGCCGCCGCCCAGGACGCCTGGCGGCGGGTCATCGTCAGCGCCACCCAGCTCGGCGTGCCCGTCCCGGCCTTCTCGTCGGCCCTCGCCTACTACGACGGGTACCGGCGGGCCCGGGGACCGGCCAGCCTCGTCCAGGGCCTGCGCGACTACTTCGGCGCCCACACCTACCGCCGGGTCGACCGGGACGGCGTCTTCCACACCCGCTGGGCCCAGGACGGGACCGAGGTCCGGACCGACGCCTGAGCCCTCCCGCCCCGGCCTTCAGTAGCGGCCGCGGGTCAGTCGCTTGGGGAGGGGGATCGGCGAGAGCCGTTGGACCGCCGACCCGGCGAACGCGCGAGCGTTGAGCGCCGCGACCAGGGCGCGGCGCTCGTCGCGCTCGGCCGCCGACAACCGGCGTCCCCGGCGGAGGAGCTCGACGAGACGGCGACGCTGGGCCCGGTCCAGATGGCGGAGATGCAGGCGCGCGACCAAGGCAACCTCGGCGACGGCCAGGACCCGGAGCACGGGGATTTCCCGGAGCACGGGGATCCGGGCGACGAAATGCGGGAGGGCGCGGAGGAGGATGCTGCGCTTGGCGATGCTCCCGACGATATCCGGCCCGGCGGCCTGCTCCTACCAGGGACCCGGCTCGGCGGTCGACCGCCCCGTGCCGTCGCCGGCGCCCGGCCTCCGGGCGAGCTGGGAGTGAGGCGCCCGGGCCAGGGCGTGGAGGCAGCGGTACATGGGCTCCGGGAGACCCTCGAAGCGCATGGCATACACGTGCGGGCGCTGCTGGCGCAGGACCCGGGCCAGGCCGGCGACGCGCATCCTGAGGTTCGGGAGCTCGAAGTTGACCGTCTCGTCGGTGGCCAGCGGCCGCTGGGCGGTCACGCGCATTCCCTCGGGACCGACCTCGATGGTCTCGGCCGGGATCGGCGAGCCCGACCGACGCCGGAGGGTGCAGATCAGCGC
>JAXDHK010000139.1:0-5125 GCA_034664545.1 Solirubrobacteraceae bacterium | reverse complement strand
CACGGACCGGCGGCGGGCGGGAGGCTCGGGGACCCGACGGCTCGGCCCGCGAGTCGGGCGAGGCGCCGGCCAACGCCTCTCCCACTACCCCGCGGGGGTCTGGCGAGGCCACGGGCGGCGCGAAGAGGGCCGACACGGCCGGGCAGCTGACGCCTGGCCGTCCGTCCTCGCCGGGGTCCGCCGAGCCGCCGGGTGACGCCGGCGAACCGGGAGCTGGCGATCTGGCCGGTGGTTCGGGGCCGAACGGGTCCGCGGGGCGGCCCTGGAGTCTCGACTCCGAGGGACATGCGAGCGCCGTAAGGTTGTCCGGGATGAAGATCTTCGCGGTGGCCAACCAGAAGGGCGGGGTCGGTAAGACCACGACGGCGGTCAACGTGGCGGCGTGCATCGCCGAGGCGGGGTACCCGACGCTGTTGATCGACATCGATCCCCAGGCCAACGCGACGGTCGGGATCGGCGCGCCGCGAAACCTGAGCCCGAGCGTCTACGACGTCCTGGCCGGGTCGTGCGCGGCGAGCGATGCCATTCACCCGACCGGGGTCGACGGTCTCTTCCTGATGCCGGCTGGGAAGGGGCTGGCCGGGGCGAACGTCGAGCTCCCGCGGGTGGCGGGCTCCGAGACGCTCCTGCGGGACGCCCTTGCCCGGCTGGGAGACCGGTTCGCCTTCGCGCTGCTCGACTGCCCGCCTTCGCTCGGACCGTTGACGGTGAATGCCCTGGCGGCGGCCGACCGGTTGATCGTCCCGGTGCAGACCGAGTACTACGCGCTCGAGGGCCTGGCGGCGCTGCTGGACACGGTCGAGCTGGTACAGAGCGAGCTGAATCCCCGGCTGCGGGTCGCCGGGATGCTGCTGACGATGTACGACGGCCGGACTCGTCTCGGGCAGGATGTCGCCGCCGAGGTCCGGGCCCACTTCCCGGACCTGGTCTTCGAGACGGTCATCCCCCGGAACGTCAGGATCGGCGAGGCGCCGAGCTTCGGGCTTCCGGTCACCGTCCACGATCCCCACTGCGCCGGGTCGGACGCGTACGTCGCCCTGGCCAAGGAGGTCGCGGCCCGTGCCTAGCCGTCGGGGCGGGAAGCCATGAGCGGTTCGCGGCCTCGGGGGATCGGCCGGGGCCTCGCGGCGATCCTCGCCGTCTCCGAGCCGGCCCCGGGGGATTCGGACGAGCTCCGCGAGCTCCCGGTCGACCTGATCACGGCCAACCCGCGCCAGCCGCGACGCCGGTTCGACGAGCAGACGCTGACCGGCCTCGCGGCGTCGCTGGGGGCGCGGGGGGTTCTCCAGCCGGTGCTCGTGCGCCCGAGGCCCGGGGGGACGTTCGAGCTGATCGCCGGGGAGCGGCGGTGGCGGGCGGCCAAGCTCGCCGGCCTGGAGCGCATTCCGGCGCTCGTGCGGCCGCGGGGAGACGCCGAGGCGCTCGAGTTGGCCCTGATCGAGAACATGGCCCGGGAGGACCTCAACCCGATCGAGGAGGCCCGGGCCTGCGCCGCGCTGGTCGAGGAGCTGTCCCTCACGCGCGAGGACGTCGGCCTGCGGGTGGGCCGCGGGCGGGTGGCGGTGTCGAACCTCCTGCGCCTGCTCGACCTGCCGGACGAGGCGCTTGCCCTGATCGAGGACGGGACGCTCAGCGAGGGCCACGGCCGGGCGCTGCTCCTGGCGACCGATCACGAGGACCGGCGACGCCTGGCCGGGGCGGCCGCCGCCGAAGGCTGGTCGGTCCGGGTCCTCGAGCAGCGCGCCCGCGAGGCGAACGCCGCCGAGGCGCCCGCCACGCCGGCTGCCCCGCGCCGGAGCCGCCGGGGTCACCCCGACCAGGAGGAGGCATGCGCGGCGATCGCAGACGCCCTCGGGGCGGCCCTCGGGGCAGACGTCCGGGTCAAGGCGACCTCGACCGGGACCTACCGGGCCGAGCTCGAGTTCGAATCGGTGGAGGACGCCCTCGAGGTCGTCGACGGCCTGCGGCCACGCGCCCCCGCCTGAACTTCCCGGGCCCCCGGTGAGCGGTGACCGCCCGCGTCGAGCGGCGCGATGCCCCGGGGCCGATAGAATGCCGCCTCCACGCGGGCGATTAGCTCAGTCGGTTAGAGCGCTTCTCTGATAAGGAAGAGGTCCCAGGTTCGAGTCCTGGATCGCCCACTCCCCACCCGGTGTGACACGCCGCCGCCGGGCGCCAGGCCCTTGAGCCGCCGCGGCCTCCGGGTGTCCCCTCAGCGGCCTCGATCCGCGCCGGCCAGGCGCCTGGCTTCCCGGCACCGGTCGGGCAGCTCCGCCATGAGCCGGTCCGCCTCGGCCCGGTCCCGGTCGCGCAGGACGGCGTGGACGCTCCGTCCGGCCGTGTCGAGGTGGATGCTGGCCAGGCCCAGACGCCGCTGGATCGGCCCGTCGACCCGGCGAATGCTCTGGACCTTGGCCAGGGGCACCCAGTCCGTCACCCGCCTGACCCGACCGGTCGTGGTCACGACGTACCCGTCGTTGGACCCCCACCCGAGGTACCGGAAGCGCAGCGGCGACTTCCACCGAGCCCGGGCCGGCGGCCGGAGACGCTCGGTCGGGAGGTCGGCGAACACCCGGACCATCAACGCGGCGGCCTGCTCCCGCGTCCCGACCGGGAGGAGGGCCCGGGCGGCCCTGGCCTGGTTGCGGTCCTGGCGGCCCTTGTGCTTCTGGCTGGCCACGTCGACCTCCAGCCGGCACCAACCGAGCGGCCTCCAGGTCAGCGGGGCGACCATCCGGACGGCCTGGATCCGCCCTCGGGGAATCGTCTCGGCCGAGGTCTCGACCAGGCCCGACCGAAGGCGCAGGCCGTCGGGGGCCGCGGCCACCGTCAATCCGTAGCCGGCATTGAAGCGGCGGAACGCCCCGACGGCCACGCCGAAGACGGGGACCGCCATGGCCCCGACCGTCGCTGCGGCGGCGGCCGGGGCGAGGATGGTGAGCACGACGAGCCCCACCCCCGCCACCCCTACGATCAGGCCGGGCCCGCTCAGCAGAAGGGAGGCCACCAGCCGCCCGGTCGGGACGACGGCGAGCGCCTCCTCGGCCGGCGCCGGAGTCGCCTCCGGGACCCCCTGGCTCAGGGC
Source organism: Solirubrobacteraceae bacterium (assembly GCA_034664545.1). Taxonomy (GTDB): domain Bacteria; phylum Actinomycetota; class Thermoleophilia; order Solirubrobacterales; family Solirubrobacteraceae; genus Palsa-513. The sequence continues at coordinate 2,040 of JAXDHK010000139.1, read as the reverse complement.
CAGGAGCCGGGCCCGGAGCGCCTCGGCCTCGGCGTTGGACAGGTAGGCCAGGCGTCCGGCTCGCCCGCTCCCGCTGGCCAGGCGGATCCGCAGCTCCGCCAGCCCGAAGGCCCGGGCCAGGCCCGGACGCACGGTGTCGATCGCCTGGATCTGGCTCAGCGGGAACCGCTCGGACGTCCGCCGGATCAGGCCACTCTCGACCCGGAGGACCCCGTCCTCGACCCGCCACCGGGTAACCAGCCAGGAGACCAGCCCGACGAGGAACACCACGGGGACGATCGCCAGATGGATGAGATCACCCACCTCGGATCCCTTCTGCTGGCCGAGCGTCGGGACGACCAGGATCACGACCAGCGCGATCGCCCCCCGCCCGGCCCGGACCAGCGCCGACAGAGGATGGAGCCGCTGCCAATCGCCGCGCAGCCCGGGCTCGCCGGAGTCGGTCATGGGTCCCGTCGCCTGAGCCCCGTCGAGACCGGTCATGGCCCGGTCGCCTGAGCCTCGCCGGAGTCGGTCACAGCCCCATCGCCTGAGCCTCGCCCAGGGTCGTGAGCTGATCCCGGAGCCGGCTCGCCTCGGCGGCCGGGAGCCCCGGGATCCGGGCGTCGCTCGCGGCCGCCGCCGTGTGCATCTGGACGGTGGCCAGCCCGAACGCCCGCTCGAGCGGACCGGCGGCGACCTCGACGTACTGCATCCGCCCGTACGGGATGACCGACACACGCCGGAACATCACACCCCGCCTCACCAGCAGGTCGTCGGACCGCTCGGCATAGGCCCACGCCCGGACCCGCCGACCGGCCACCATGTCTCCGACCGCTCCCCCGACGATCGCCCCGACCCCGGCCAGGGCGGCGGCCGACGCGCCCCCGGCGGCCAGGCCGGCACCGGCGGCGAGGATCACGGCGACCAGAGTCACACCGACCACCTCGTAGCGACGGAGCACTCTCAGCCGGGGCGAAGGCGTGTTCCAGATCAACGCGCCGTCATCGGCGCTCTCGGCCACCTCCATCCCCCCGAAGATACTCCCGGCCCCCGGACGACCCCTCACCCGTCGAGGCTGACCGTGTCGCCCCGCCGGACGCGCCCGGGCGCCACCACCTGGCACCACACCCCGAAGGTGACGTCGCCCTTGCCCCGGACCCGGGCCAGGGCGTGGAGGACGGGCACGTCCCGGGCCCCGTCCTCGGGGTCGCTGGTCGTCACCACGCACCGCGGGACCGGGTCGACGACCCGGAGCCTGACCTCCGGTCCGAGCCTGACCTCGCGCCCGGCCCACCCGTGCTCCGCCCAGGCATCCAGGCCGTCGACGGTCACCGTCATCCGGAATCGTCGGGCATCGGGCTCCCTGTCGTCGAGTGCCTTCCCGACCGCGGCGAGCGAGGCCGTCGACATCAGGGTCACCGGGAAGTCGTCGGCCCCGGTCACGCCGGGGTCGAGCCGCATCAGGCTGACCCGCCGGCCGAGATGGGCGGACACGGCCTCGCACAGCGGCCCGCGCTCGAGAATCCTGCCCCCGACCCGGCGACCATCGTAGAGCTCCGTCGTCACCGCCTCACCCAAGCCCACCGCGGCCGCCACCTCCTCCCCGTCGGGGAAGACGAGGGTCAGGACGCCCCCGTCCGAGTCCCACCGGGGCGCCACCTGGACCAGGTCCGGGGCGCGGGCGGTCGCGACCAACCGGTGGTCGGGTTCCTCGACGATGACGAACGCCCGGTCCCCGACCGCCCCCGCCGGGCCGAGCTCGAGCTCCCGGGCCGCCATCAGACGCATGCCCTTGACCGGGGCGATCGCCAGTGCGGTGACGGTGACCGGCATCCTCCCCTCAACCTACCGGCGGACCCGCCCCCCCGACCGCCCCCGGTCGTGCGATGATCCCGGACGTGGAGACCACGCAGGAACAGCGAAAGCTCGCGGCGGCCTTCGACCCGCGCATCCCCCTCTACCGGGACTCGTTCAACGAGAAGCTCGTCTTCACCCTGTCGGCGGTCGGGGCCGTGGCCGCCGTCCCGGTCATCCTGCTCGTGATCGGCGCCATCTTCG
>JAXDHK010000138.1:0-3980 GCA_034664545.1 Solirubrobacteraceae bacterium | reverse complement strand
ACCTGGTCGAGCCCCTCCTGGACGGCCGGGGGCAGGCCGACGCGCCGGGCCAGCGCCGTCGACACCTCGCAGGCCGAGTCCCGCGCCCGGCGGCCCTCGACGAGGCCCTCGGTGAAGAACCACCCCTCCGTCCGCTCCGCCGCCAGGTCCGGATCCGATCGCTCGACCTGCCGGGCGAGCTCCCGCGCCCAGTCGTGACCGTCGCCGCCCCCGTAGGCCTGGACGAGGCCGAGGATCGCCCGGTCGTCCCCGCCCAGCAGCAGGGCCGTCTCGTGCGAGTTTCCCGTGCAGCCCATCGAGCGCAGGAGGGAGACGTAGTAGACGGCCGAGAGCTCGGCCCCCCGGAGGCCGAGCTCGTCCCCGAGGCGGACGGCCAGGACGGCGTTGCGCAGGGACTTCTCCAGGGGCTGGTCGTGGCCGACGTCGCTGGCCAGCGACAGGGCGGTCACCACCTCGGCCAGGCGGATGGTCGTGGCTGCTTGGGCCGGCACGAGCCGACGATAGCTCCCCCAACGGCCGGGCGCGAGCCCAGGATGGGCCATCTGGCCGATGTGCGGCCAAAGCCGCGCTTCTACGGTTTCACCACAGTCGCAGACCACCAACCGCGACTCACCAAAACCACGAAACCAGGAGTCACAAAATGACCGTCTCCCGCTCCACCACCAAGCGCGCCAGCCTCGCCGCCGTCCTCACCGCCGGCCTCGCCGCCCTGTCGATCGCCGCCCCGGCCCAGGCCGACCTGACCAAGGGCGGCGCCGGCCTCGGATGCATCCAGGGCATCCAGGTCGGGCACGTCCACAACCCGGACGGGACCGTGTCACCCATCTGCTACACCATCAACTGACACGTTCCACTCGCCCGCTCGTGCCCGCCCCCGCCGTGCGGGCACGAGCAGGCCGCCTACCACCACCCCGGGCGTCAGGCGCGGCTGAGGGCGATCACGAGCTCGCGGCCGTCGACGGTGACCACGTCGCCGTCCCCGAGGCCGTCGATCGACAGGGCGGTGGCCAGCGTCTCGCCCGCGATGTAGTCGTTGTGGGCCCGGGCCGCCGCCAGCAGGTCGGCGTCCCCCCCGAGCTCGAGCGAGATCCGGTCCTCGACGTCCAGGCCGGCCGCCTTGCGCGCCGCCTGCACGGCGTGGACGATCTCCCGGGCCAGCCCCTCCCGCACGAGCTCGTCGTCGAGGCCGAGCTCCAGGGCCACCGCGTGGGATCCCTCGCGCTCGAGCCCGTAGCCCTCGAGCGGGGCCAGGGTGACGAGCAGGTCCTCGCCATCCAGCTCGTGGTCGTGCCCGTCGACCGAGATCGCCACCCGCCCGCCGCCCCGGAGCGCGGCGGCCACGTGGGCCGGGTCGAGACCGCCGATCGCCGCCGCGACGTGGGGCATCGAGCGCCCGAAGCGGGGGCCGAGCGTCCGGTAGTTGGGCTTGACCTGGTGCTCGCCGAGCTCGTCGGCGGCAGCCACGAAGCGCAGCCGCTTGACGTTCAGCTCGTCGCGCACGAGTCCGGCCAGACGCTCGATCGCCTGGCGCTCGCGGTCGCTGGCCACGACGATCGCCTCGCGCAGCGGCTGGCGGGTGCGGACCTTGGCCTGGGCCCGGGCCGCCCGGCCCAGGCGGACGGTCTCCCGGGCGGTGGCCATCGCGAACTCGAGCTCGGGGTCTCGCTCCCCGGCCACCGGGTAGTCCTCGAGGTGGACGCTCGGCTTCCCGGCGTCGAGGTTGTCGTAGATCTCGTCGGCCACGAACGGCGTGAACGGGGCGAGCAGCCGGGCCACGGTCACCAGGCACTCCCGGAGCGTGGCGAACGCGGCCGGGTCGCCGTCCCAGAAGCGCCGGCGCGAGCGCCGGACGTACCAGTTGGAGAGCTCGTCGACGAACGCCCCGATCGCCCGGCCGGCCTGGGTGGCGTCGTAGGCGTCGAGGCGCTCCCCGGCCTCGGCCGCCGTGGCGGCCAGCCGGGAGAGGATCCACCGGTCGAGATCGGTCGGGGTCGCCGCCGGCGGCGAGGCGTCGTCGACCCCGGTCGCGTTGGCGAAGAGGACGTAGAAGTAGTAGGTGTTCCAGAGCTGGCGCAGCAGCAGCTGCCCGGCCTCGCCGACCGCCTCGGCCGAGAACCGGTAGCCGTCCCAGGGCGCCTTGGCGGTGAAGAAGTACCAGCGCAGGGCGTCGGCCCCGAAGCGGTCGAGAACCTCGTCGGGGACGACGATGTTCCCCCGCGACTTCGACATCTTGTGTCCCTCGGCGTCGAGGATCAGTCCGAGGCAGACCACGTTCCGGTAGGGCGCCCGGTCGTGGAGGAGCGTCGAGACGGCGAGGAGCGAGTAGAACCAGCCCCGCGTCTGGTCGAGGGCCTCGCAGATGAAGTCGGCCGGGAAGGACCGCTCGAACCGCTCCTCGTTCTCGAACGGGGCGTGGTGCTGGGCGAACGGCATGGCGCCGGAGTCGAACCAGACGTCGATCACCTCGGGCACCCGGTGCATGACCTCGCCGCACTCCTCGCACGGAAACGCGATCTCGTCGACGTAGGGCCGGTGAGGATCCCCGACCGGCGTCCCCGACCGCCGCTCGAGCTCGGCGAAGGAGCCGACGCACACCTGGTGGCCGGCGGCGCACCGCCAGATCGGCAGCGGCGTTCCCCAGTAGCGCTCCCGGGAGAGCGCCCAGTCGACGTTGTTCTCGAGCCAGTCCCCGAAGCGCCCGTGCTTGATGTGCTCCGGATGCCAGTCGACCGACTCGTTCGCCGCCAGCAGGCGGTCGCCGAGCTTGGTCGTGGCGATGTACCAGGACGGCTTGGCGTAGTAGATGAGGGGCGTCCCGCACCGCCAGCAGTGGGGGTAGGAGTGCTCCTTGAGCTCTGACCGGAAGAGGCGCCCGCGCCCCCGGAGATCCTCGATCAGGTCAGCGTCGGCATCCTTGACGTTGCGCCCGGCGTAGGGCCCGATCGAGTCGTCGTAGGTCCCGTCGAGGCGCACCGGGTTGACCACGTTCAGGCCGTAGGCGGCGCCCAGGCGGAAGTCGTCCTCCCCGAAGGCGATCGCCGTGTGGACGAGCCCGGTGCCCTCCCGGTCGGAGACGAAGTCGGCCATCAGCACCGTATGACCCCGGGCGCCCCAGGCCGACCCGGGGATGTAGTCGAACGGCGGGAGGTAGGCCACCCCGTCGAGCTCCCGGCCCGGGAAGCCGCCGAGCACCTCGGCCCCCTCCCCGAGCACCCGCTCGACCAGCGACTCGGCCAGGACGTAGACCGTCCCGTCCGACCGCGCCCGCACGTAGCCGAGCTCGGGGTCGGCGGCGATCGCCGCGTTGGCCACCAGGGTCCACGGCGTGGTCGTCCAGATCAGGAGCTGGTCGCCCGGCTCGAGCGGGCCCCGGGCGCCGGCCACCGGCATGCCGACGTAGACCGACGGGTCCCAGACGTCCCGGTAGCCCAGCGCCACCTCGTGCGAGGAGAGCGCCGTCCCGCACCGGGGGCAGTAGGGCACCACCTTGTGCCCCTCGTAGAGGAGCCCCTTGGCGTGGATCTGGGCGAGCGCCCACCAGACCGACTCGATGTAGGAGTCGTCGAGCGTGCGGTAGGCGTCGTCCAAGTCGATCCAGAAGCCGATCCGCTCGGTCAGGCGGTTCCAGTCCGCGAGGTATTCGAAGACCGACTCCCGGCAGCGGCGGTTGAACGCGGCGATCCCGTAGGCCTCGATCTCCTCCTTGGACTCCAGCCCGAGCTGCTGCTCGACCGCGATCTCGACCGGCAGCCCGTGGCAGTCCCACCCGCCCTTGCGCTCGACCCGAAAGCCGCGCATCGTCTTGTAGCGGGGGTAGATGTCCTTGAAGACCCGGGCCAGCACGTGGTGGACGCCCGGACGGCCGTTGGCCGTCGGGGGCCCCTCGTAGAAGACCCAGGGCTCGGCCCCCTCCCGCCGGCGGAGCGACTCGGCCAGGACGTAGACCGTCCCGTCCGACCGCGCCCGCACGTAGCCGAGGT
>JAXDHK010000137.1:0-3935 GCA_034664545.1 Solirubrobacteraceae bacterium | reverse complement strand
GCCACGGCCTTGCTCGGGAAGAGGACGACCATTCCCTTGGCGATGTGGTGGCCGTGGAGGACGAGGATCCCCCCGAGCGGGACCGCGTGCTTCCCGGCCGTGCACGCCCCGAGGCAGAGCGCCTCGGTGACCACGGGAGCGACGGTCGATCGCCGGGCCGTCCGACGGGGAGCCGGGGGCTTGACCTTCCTGGCGGTGGGGGCCGCCGGCGGGTGCGCGGCGACGGGCGGGGTCGGCAGGGCCCCGCCGCCGCTCGGGGCGGCCAGACCGCCCGGGTCGGCCGCCCAGGCCGGGGCGGCCCCGGCGAGCCCGAGCCCGAGCGCGCAGAGGACGAGGGCGACGGCGAGCCCGGCGAGGACGGCGCCGGGGACGTGGTGCGGATGCATGGACTCTGTCATCGGTCTGGCCCGCGACCGTGGCGGACGGGCTCGGCCTCTAGGAACACGCGAGCCGGGCCGGCGACGCGGTGGGAAGCCGGACGAACATAGCTGGGCCACCGGCCGGCGGGCGCAAGTTGGCTCTCAGCAGCCGGCAGCCCCACGCCCGCCGCGCTCGGCGGCCGGGTCGGATCAGGGCACGATCGCCGAGGTCGCCGAGACCGGCCCTCCGTCCGGGTTGGTGGCGCTCACGACCAGCCGGACGTGCGTGTCGGCCGGGATGAGGCGGTAGCTGTTGACGGTGGCGCCGGCGATGTTGGCGCAGCTGGCCGGAGTGCCGGCCGGACAGCGCTGCCCGTGGTAGGCGTAGGCGATCGGCATCACCCCGGTCCACGTCCCGGCGCTCCCGGTCACCCGGTTCCCCGGCGCCGGAGTGCCGGCGATCACTGGCGGCGCCGTGTTGACCGGCGGGCTCGCCGTCACCGGGCCGACCGTGCCCGACGCGACCGGCCCGGCCGTACCGTCGGGGTTCGTCTCCGATACGAGGACCTCGATCGTGCGGCCGACGTCGCTCGGCGCCAGGCGATAGCCGGCCTGGTTGGTCCCGACGTTCACGCACGACCCGCTCAGACACGACTGCCATTGGTAGGTGTAGCTCGTGGCGGGCGCTCCCGACCAGGTCCCGTGACCCGCGCTGAGGACACTCCCGTCCGCCGTCGAGCCGGAGATGGCCGGCGGGGACGTGCTCACCGGCGGGGCGGCCTGAACCGGTCCGACCAAGGCGCTGGTGACCGGCCCGTAGACCGCGCCGAGGCTGTCGGTCTCGGTCACGGCGACCTCGATCGCCCGGCCCTCGTCCGCCGGCGTCAGCCGCAGGCCGCCGCTCGACGACGGCGCCCCGTTGGCGACGCAACCCGTCCCATCCGGGTTGCAGTCGAGCCACTGGTAGGTGAAGACGTACGGAGCCCTGCCCGACGGCGTCGGGCGTGAGGCGTAGAGCGTCGAGCCGTCCACCGGACTACCCGATATGACCGGGCGGGCTGGTGCCGTGAAGGTGATGATGACCACGCCGTAGCCGGAGTGTGTCCCGCTCACCGTGCGGTAACCGGGCGGGACGAGTCCGCTCCCCCCGCCACCACCGCCGCTGCCTCCGCCGACGACCACTGCGCCACCGCCGCCCCCACCGCCGTAGAGGCCGCCCCCGCCCCCTCCGCCCCCGAACTCGAATTGGGAGCCGGCGCCGCCCTGGCCCAGACTGCCGGCCCCGGCCGCAGGGGCCGCGAAGCCGTGGCTAGGGGCGGAGGCCGGCGCTCCGGCTCCACCCATGGTCTGGGTGGCGCCCCCGCCTCCGGCACCACCCCCGCTGGAGGCCGTCCCATCCCCCCCGGCGACCCCGCCGCCGCTCCCGCCCCCGCCTACCACGGGCGAGTTGTACACGTCGGTGCCCTCCCCGCCCCCGCCACCGGCGACGATCAGGCGGTCGGCCAGGCCGCAGCTGCCCGTCTGTGCGCACGCGCCGTTGCGACGCACGTCGGACGCCCCGCCGCCGCCGGCGCCCGACCCGCCCGCGCGGTCGCTGTCGCCGCCGCCGTTGAAGCCGCCGCGCGCCGGGGGGGTGGTGACCAGCGTGAAGTTGCCATCGATGTCGCCGCCGCGCCCGCCCGCCATTACCTGGTAGGCCTGGCCCGCGCTGACCGGCAGGGTGGCCAGCGACTCGCCGCCGAGCCCGGGGGCAACCCCGTCGACGGCGCCGCCGGAGGCCCCGAACACATCGAAGGTCGCGGCGGTCACGCCCACCGGAACCGTCCACGACTGGGCGTCCCCGGTGAACGAACAGGTGACGGTCGCCGTGGCCCCCGCGATCACCGGCGCCGGGCAAGCCGTCACCGCTGCCCCGGCGCCGGCCGGGACGCCCAGGGAGATCGCCGAGACGAGGAGACCGAGCGCCACCGACGACCGCCCTGACCCAGACACACGCCGCGCCCAACCGATCATCGTCACTCCCCATGTCGTCGGCCGTCGCTGCCCAGAGGGGCCGGGCTCACCGGTTCAAGTCACGGGCCGCAACCCGCAGAGCCCTCGAAGCTAGCCGACGAGTGACCCCCGGTAAATGGGGGAAATCCCTCAACCTCACGCGCAAGTCGTCGGTCGTAGGGCGGACGGAAGACGCGTGGCCCTCGTCGAGCGATCCGGCGAGCCAGACGGGCACCCGGGCCGACCTGACCGCCCGACGACGACGAAGAAACGTCGCCCGACCCCCCGGCCGGCCCCGCCCGAACCGCTCCGGTCAGGCGTCGCCGCCTCGGGCGTCCGACCCGACCCCGTCGGCCCCGGACGCGGGACCGTCGGCCAGGTGATATCCCCGGCCCCGCTTGGTGAGCTTGCCCTCCCGCTCGAGCCGGGGCAGTACCCGGTAGAGGTAGTTCGGGCCGATCCCCATCGAAGCGGCCAACTCCGGGGCGGTGATGCCCGGTCGGTCCCCGATCGTGGCCAGGGCCTGGTGGGCCCGGTTGCCGCTGCCCAGGGGGCGACCCCGTTTGGGCGCCGGTGCGTCGGCTGGGCGCCGGGCTGACCTTCCAGCCGCCTTGCGGCCCGGCTTCGCGCGCCTCGGAGCCCGGGCCGGCCGCGCGCCGGCCATGTCGCCGAGCTTCGCGAGGACCTCCCTCAGCTGGTCGGCCTCGCGCTCGAGCGGCTCGATCAGCTGCTCGAGCTCGGCAATGCGGTCGCGAACCCCATCTTGGATCGACTTGATGTCAGGCACTGATCCCTCCACTCCGTGGATGCCGGCGGCAGCCGAATTACCATACAGCGTAAGCCACCTCCCGGCGGCGAAAATCCGCACCCAATCCTGCAACCGTGCGAGCGCCTCAGCAGACCGGGGCCGCCGAGGCCGGGATCTGCTTGACCGCGGCCTTGAGCTCGGCGATATTCGCGGCGTCGACCTCGACCGTCATCCCGACCGTCGGCACGCACGCCGAGTAGACGTACACCGCCCGAAACGCGTTGATGGTGTCGTAGGTCAGGAGCCAGGCCGGACGGTCGTCGGGGAAGAGCACGCGCCCGAAGAAGCGCTCCCGGTAGTCACCGCGCGACCGGGCCTGGGCCCGGGCCAGGCGCGCCCGCCGCCGGGCGCTGACCGTGACCATCCGCTCGGCCGTGACGCTCACCCGGCGGCGGGTGTCGACCGGATCGACGTACACCACCCGGGCCACCTCGGCCGGGGCGACGACCCGGCCGCCGGTCCACCCGTCCGGCACCAGGACCGACAGCTCGGCCGACCGATAGAGGTGGAGGCCCGAGCCGCCGCGAGCACCCGATCCACCCCCGAGCACGACGACCACCAGGGCGGCGGCGGCGGCGAGCCCGACCAGCCCCCCCGCGGCCATCAGCCGCCGGGCGCGGCGGCTGCGGACCCGCTGGGTCGACCCGCAGAGCGTGCAGAACCCGCTGGCCGCGTTGATCTCCACCCCGCACCGGACGCACGGCCTGGTCGCGGGCGCCGCCGGCGCGAGGTTCTCGGGTGCCGCCGCCATGGCCTGCGAACCTTAGGCCGATCCG